>NZ_RZPB01000053.1:0-15733 GCF_003998535.1 Mesorhizobium sp. M7A.F.Ca.AU.002.02.1.1
TTCCAGCACCGGCTCGCGGGCTTCGTGCGCATCCATCAGGCGGAAACGCAGCGCGCCGCCTTCCTCCATGAATTTGTAACCACGGCGATAGTTTTGCCGGGTTTTCTTCGACTGGCTTTCAAACCATTGTGCGCCGCGTTGTCCGGCGCTGGAAACTCGGTAGCTGACCTCGCTGCGGTGGCTCGGCTGCAAGATGCTGCCCTGGCCTGGGGCGGCGGGACCAAGCAGGGTCCGGAATCGAGCATCGGGCAACAGCCGATTGAGATACGCAAGATCGAAGCCGCTATCGTCGAGGATATGTTGCCAGAGTTGCGGCAGGATCTGTGGCTCTGCATCGGGAGCAAGCAGGACATCGCCATAGTCGCAGTGATCCTTCGCCGCCCATTCCAGCATACGGATGCCCGAGCGCCAGAAGGTCGCGAGCGCAATGACCGCCTCGAGGCGCTCGCCGCTCCAGACCAGGCCGATCCTGAGGCCGCGGCGGTCCTGATGCGGTGTGGTGTGCCACCAGGCCGAGATCCAGTCGGGATGCTGGAAAACGAGGCCGCCGGCGCGTTGCCAGAGCGCTGCCCAGGCGGGCGCGATTTCTGCCAGTCGCTCTGGCGAGGTTGCAATTTCGATCCGGTGCGCTTGCTGCATCCGAAACACGGCCGGTCCGTTCATGGCTTGCCCCCCTGCGGCGATTGCTGTGGCTCGGGCTTGTCGGCGCGGAAATGTCTGGCGATCTGCCGCCACATCCGCTGCAGCGGCATGACATAGAGGCCTGCGAGCGACTGGTAGTCGCGCACGTTGCGTTCGATCAAACCGAACTTGAAGTCCTCGTCGGGTTTCGGAACGCACAGAGTTCCGAAGAGCCGATCCCAGAACGAGAAGAGCAGCCCGAAGTTCTTGTCGTAATGGCGCGGGTCGGTGCTGTGGTGCAACTGATGCCAGTGTGGGCACAGGATCAGATTGTTCAACGGCCCAAACGAGATCTTGAAATGCGTGTGCCTGACGAAATCCATCATCAGGATGTTGCGTATGATGTAGACGTTGACGCCGAAGACCGTCAGTTCAACCAGGTTCAGCGACACCAGCGACCAGATGCCGACGCAGATGCCGGGAATGACGCCGTCCCAGGCCCGGTTCATCAATTCGTCGAGCGGGTGGACGCGATCCTTGGTGATGCCGACCATCACCTCGGCCGAATGGTGCACCTTGTGCAGTTCCCAGAGCACCGGGTAGCGGTGCTGGGCGACATGATAGAGATAGTACGAAATGTCGTAGGCAAGCAGCATGGTGAGGGTGAAGATCGTCACCGTCACAGGCCCCGCCGGCCCCTCGATCAGAGGCGGCTGGATTGCCAGCAGCGTGGAGAGCAACCAGTTCGTCGCATAGCCGACGGCGCTGACGAAGACGACGCCGGCGGGCAGCATGAGGAATGGCATCAGCGCCTTCCGCGTCACCCAGAACAAAAGGTCGGCTTTCGCCGAAGGATGCGTGATGACCTCATGCGGGACCGCGAACTCGAAGAACTCTTTCCAGCTCTTTTTCTCGACCGTGCGCCAATAGGCGACCAGGGCACTGGCCAAAGCAGTCAGCAACAGAAGTCCGGTCGCCAGCAGGCCGGCGCCAGAAATCCGGTCAAGAACCTTGTAGACGATGTCGCTGGCCATTTCCAAAGTTGCCGCCTCTTCATCCGGGTTTTCCCGTCGTCGCGGTCATAACATTGAAGTCCTCAAGCAAATGCGATGAAAATTGGTTAAGAAATCATGAGGCTTTCTAGATTGTTGGTATTTACCCGCAGGCGGTGAGACCTCATGCTTCGGCGGTCATCCGTCTCAACGGGCGTAACGCATGGGTATTCATAAGGATGGTCGGCGGGACGGGACGCCTCACCATCGTCGCCGTGCAAGATGCTGAGCGTGATGATGGGAACGGGAGACGAAATGCTTCCAGCTGGCGCTCTTGCCATCGTCGTCGGCTTTCGCCATGAAGGCCGATGAATTCGCCTCTGCCAGCCAGCGCACGCCAGCGGCTCGACGACCTGCTCGTCCAGCGCGGGCTGTTTGCCAGCCGCTCGCGTGCCCGCGACGCGGTCGAGCGCGGCACTGTGACCGTCGACGGCCTCATTGCGCGCAAGCCCGGCCAGAGCGTTTTGCCGCAATGTCACGTTACCATCGATGATCCGGCGCAAGGCTATGTGTCGCGCGCGGCACTCAAGCTGATCGGCGGGCTCGATCATTTCGGCCTCGATCCTGCCGGCCGTGAAGCGCTCGACATCGGCGCCTCGACCGGCGGCTTCACCCAGGTGTTGCTCGAGCGCGGCGTGGCCCATGTCACCGCCGTCGATGTCGGTCATGGCCAGATGCATCCTGATATCGGCGGCGACCCGCGTGTGACGGTGATCGAAGGGCTGAACGCCCGCGACCTCGCCGTCACCGATCTCGGCGGGCGTATTCCGGATTTCATCGTCTCCGACGTCAGCTTCATCTCGCTGAAACTGGCGCTGCCGCCGGCCCTTGGTCTGGCCAAGGCTGGCGCAAAGGCCATGTTTCTGGTCAAGCCGCAATTCGAGGCCGGCAGGGAAGCGATCGGCAAGGGTGGTCTGTTGAAGGATCCCTTCGACGCCGCCCGTGTCGCCGGCCTGCTGCAGGATTGGCTGGACTCCGTTCCCGGCTGGCGCTCGCTGGGGCTGCATCTGTCGCCGATCGATGGCGGCGACGGCAATCGCGAATTCCTGCTCGGTGGGATCAAGGACCGATGAGCGCGCGCTTCAGCATCAGGAAACTTGGCGCCCAGGGCGACGGTGTCGCCGAGACCGAGACAGGCGATCTGTTCATTCCCTTCACACTGCCCGGTGAAACGGTCACCGCCGCGCGCGAAAGGGATCGCGCCATGCTGATGGCGGTGCTGGAAGCATCGCCGCTGCGCATCGATCCCGCCTGCCGCCACTTCACCGAATGCGGCGGTTGCGCGCTCCAGCATTTCGAAGCCGAAGCCTATCGCCAGTGGAAGCGCGAAAAAGTGGCGCACATCCTGAAGGGCAAGGGCATCGATTGCGAGATCGGTGACCTGGTCGCCTGCGCACCGCAGACGCGCCGCCGTGTCGTGCTTGCCGCCCGGCGCACCGAGACAGGCATGCTGCTCGGCTTCCATCGCCATCTGTCGCCGGAGATCGTCGCCATATCGGAATGCCCGATCTCGCTGCCGGAGATCGTTGCCGCGCTCGATCGCTTGAAGGCGCTCGCCGAATTGGTCTGCGCAACCGCCAAATCGTTCCGGCTGGCGGTCACCGTGACCGGTTCGGGGCTCGATGTCGCGGTTCACGAATCCGGCAAGCTCGGGGAGCACCAGCGCCGGATCGCGGCTAACTTCGTCATGGCGCAGGGCTTTGCCAGGCTGTCCATCGATGACGAAATCATTATCGAGCCGAAAAAGCCGGTGGTCATGTTCGGCAGCGTCGCTGTCGCCCTGCCCCCGGGCGCGTTCCTGCAGGCAACCGAGGCCGCCGAACAGGCGATGGCCGACATCGTCGGCGGACATCTGACGCGTGCCAAGAAGGTGGCGGATCTTTTCGCCGGTTGCGGTAGCTTTGCTCTGCGCCTGGCCGCGAAGTCGGAAGTCCATGCGGTGGAAGGCGATGCGGCAGCGCTTTCAGCGCTCGACCGTGGATCGCGCTTCGCCACCGGCTTGAAGCGGGTGACGGGCGAACGCCGCGACCTGTTCCGCCGGCCGCTGACGTTCAAGGAGTTGAATGCGTTCGACGGTGTGGTGTTCGACCCGCCGCGCGCCGGCGCCGAGGACCAGTCGAAGCAGATCGCCCGCTCGGATGTTCCCTACGTTGCCGCGGTATCCTGCAATCCGGTGACGCTGGCTCGCGACCTGCGCATCCTCATCGACGGCGGCTACGCCTTGAAGAGCGTGACGCCGATCGACCAGTTCCTGTGGTCGCCGCAAGTCGAAGCGGTGGCACTGCTGGAGAAGCCGAAGAAGCGGCGATAGCCTGGAGGCTTCGGCCCTACGAACTTGGCGACAGTCGTTTCGACGTGCCGCCGCGTTGGTTGATCGACACCCAGGTGTTTGGGTTCTGCTGCGACTGACGTTTCACGAAGTAATAGCCCGTCGCATTCCAGGGCCTGATCTCATTGACCAGATTGTCCAGGACAAGATCACCCTTGTCGGTTTTCACCGTCAGAATGGTGTGGCCTTCATTGTCCAGGTCGCGCACCACGGTCATCAGCAACGCTTGCCGGGGGAATCCCGCTGCCAGAAGAAGCTTGCGCTTGTAGAGCGCGTAGATCTTGCAGTCGCCCTTACCGTCTACCGGATAGTCCCAGTGATCCGCCATCGTACCCCAGTGATCGAAATTGCTGACGGGTTTGATGGCGCTGTTCGCCTTGTGATTTATCCGCTTGAGGATGCGTAGGTTCTGCGCGGTCAGCTTGATATTCGCGGCCGGCAGAGCGGGCACCTTGCACTCCTTTGGCCGGCGATGGCAGAAATCGACCCAACCGTAGGGGACGCTGGTGCTTCCACCAATTGCGGCAGATTGCGTCGATCGCGACTTGAACAATGTCGACTGTGCCGCCGCCGGACTGGCTTGCAACCATGTCGCGCCAATCAACGAAACGAAGCCAAGCAGGAAAGAGGAGGTCAGGACGCCGGGGAAATGCCGCATTGCCAACACCACCGCAACCAGAAGGCCGGCACTGCGTTCGTGCGGAAACGGCAGCCCAGGCAGTTAAACACCTAACAATTTCCTAATGCCGATTGTGTTCACTTCAAGGTGCAGCCGGGAATTCAAACTGGAAAACGCAAGCATCAGCGGGCGCATTCGGTCTGACTCGACCATCAGGGCGCCAGCGACGGACCTTTGTCATGCTTCCTGCAAGCTGTCATATCCCGCCGTCTTTGCAGCCTTGAGGAAATTACGATCAAAGGTTGCAAAGCCAGCGCAATGAGCTGATTTCCCCAGATGCAGAGCATCTGCGAAATCCATTCCCTTCTTTGCGAGGTCGAGTGCGGACGACACCACCGCGCTGTCCGCGACCTCTACTGTTGGGAGCCCGCCAAATGTCCGCAGCGCGATGTCAGGCGCCGCATAACGTAAGCGCCGGCGCAACTCTCATGATGGCGCTCTCGGGTGCGCTCGTCGCCTGGATTTTGCGAAAGATCGCTCGAACCGGGCTATTGCCGTCCTATGCACTTGGCATCGCAGCCATGACGTTTGTCGCAGCTGCGCTGTATGTCTCCGGCCACGACGGGACCGTCGACTACCTGAGTGCTTGGGTCAAATATGCGATCGGTGGCGTCATCGCCTTCCTGATTCTCTACACGACTTCGCGCCGGTCTATCGGCAAGGCATAAGCCCGGCCATCGGGGCCGTTCGCTCAGACCCGCGTGCCGCCCACCGTCATCTGGTTCATGCGCAGATGCGGCTGGCCGACGCCGACCGGCACGCCCTGTCCGGCCTTGCCGCACATGCCGATGCCGGTGTCGAGCTTCATGTCGTTGCCGATCATCGAGACGCGATGCATGGCGTCCGGACCGTTGCCTATCAGCATCGCGCCCTTGATCGGCTGCGTCACCTTGCCGTTCTCGATCATGTAGGCCTCGGTGCAGCCGAACACGAATTTGCCCGAGGTGATGTCGACCTGGCCGCCACCGAAGGAGACGGCATAGATGCCGTTCTTGACCGAGGCGATGATTTCGTCCGGCTCCATGTCGCCCGCCGTCATATAGGTGTTGGTCATGCGCGGCATCGGCTGGTGTGCGTAGCCTTCGCGGCGGCCGTTGCCGGTTGCCTTCATGCCCATCAGCCGGGCGTTCTGGCGATCCTGCATGTAGCCGACCAGCTTGCCGTCCTCGATCAGCACATTGCGGGCCGAAGGCGTGCCTTCGTCGTCGACTGTCAGCGAGCCGCGCCGCTCGGGCATCGTGCCGTCGTCGACGACGGTCACCCCCTTGGCGGCGACCTGCTGGCCGAGCAGTCCGGCGAAGGCCGAGGTCTTCTTGCGGTTGAAATCGCCTTCCAGCCCATGGCCGACGGCCTCGTGCAGCATGACGCCCGGCCAGCCGCTGGACAAGACGATGTCGAAAGTGCCGGCCGGCGCCGGTATCGCCTCAAGATTGACCAGAGCTTGCCTGAGCGCCTCCTTGGCGGCGTGCTTCCAGCTGTCCTCGACCAGGAATTCGCCAAACGCCTTGCGGCCGCCCATGCCGTAGGAGCCGCTCTCCTGGCGGTCGCCATTGCCGACAACGACGGAGACGTTGACGCGGACAAGCGGGCGGATGTCGCGCACCATTTGGCCGTCGGCGCGCACGATCTCGACATGCTGCCAGGATGCGGCGAGCGATGCCGAAACCTGCCGCACGCGCGGGTCCTCGGCGCGCAGCCAGGCGTCGATTTCCTGCAGGAGCTTTGCCTTGGCCTCGAAGGAGGGCGAGGGGATCGGGTTCTCTTCGCCATAGAGATGGCGGTTGGTGCGGGCGGGTGCGGCGGCAAGCGTGCCGGAATAGCCGCCCTTGACGGTCGAAACGGCATCGGCCGCGCGCAGCAGCGAAGCTTCGGAGAGATCGCTGGAATGGGCATAGCCGCTGGCTTCGCCGGCAACCGCGCGCAGGCCAAACCCTTGGTCGGTGTTGAAGTTGGCGGTCTTCAGCCGGCCATTGTCGAACATCAGCGCTTCGCTCTCGCTGTATTCGAGGAACAGCTCGCCGTCATCGGCGCCGTTGATGGTTTCGGCGACGATCTGCTTGATGCGATCGTCTGAAATGTCGAATTGGCCGATCAGGCTGTTCATGGCGCGTCCGTTCACAGGAGGAATGGGTCTTTGCCACGATGTAGGCGCGAAGGTGCGCCGAGACAATCGCTCAGCCGCATTGTGAAGACAAAAGCGGTTTGCCAGCAGACCGTCGACGTCACTTCTGGTTGATGAAGCCGGTGATGTCGCCGGGCTTTCAGGGGAGGGCGGCGAAGCCGTCGGCAAAACCCTTGAGGTCGACCGGGATGCCGATGCCTTCTTCCGGGGTCTGGAAGACAATGAAGGTGGCCGACGTGCCGGTCTTCAGCGTGTCGAGAAGCGGCTTTTCGAGGATAACCTCGGCATAGCAGCCGTCCTGGAAACAGCGCACGAAATAGGCGCGACCGATGTCCTTGCCGTCGACATTGAGGCCAAGCCCGTTGGGCAAAAGCACGCCGAGCGGCGCCAGAACGCGCAGGATCTCCGCCTTGTTGTCGGCGGTGCGCAGCACGACGACCGACAGTCCCATCTCCGGACGGTCCTCGGCGACGACGTTCTGCATCATCACGCATTGTTCCGAGGTGGCACCGGCCGGCGTGTCGCAGATGATCGACCATGCGCCATGCGTCGAGCGAACGGTACCGCTCGGTTGCGCGGCGTTCGCCGTGCCGGACACGATCGCGGACAAGCCGATGCCAGACAGGGCGGCGAAAAAGATGACCTTCGCCCAGTTTCTCGAAAACCGAGAGTTTCTCGAAAGCCAGTAATTCATGACGGCTCCATTGCGAATCACGGCACTTTAAGCCGCGCCAAAGCCAAGTAAAGGACGAGACCGCACCAGGTCTGCCCCGAAAAAGCCAATACGGCGCTTTTCCCTGCCAATTTCGCCCGAATTGCGACGTTCGGCACGTGCGCGCCGCGGGAATGCCGCTGTGGGTTCAATGTAGGCGATTCGGGGCTGCCGCGGCTGCCTCCAAAGGCACATCCGGGCTTGCGCGCAAAAATGCCGCACGGTTTCGTCCGCTCCTTTCTTGCGGAGGGAAAAAGAGTATGGTTTGAACCAGCTTGAAACTGTCGGGATTCCCGTCCCGGCATTGTTCGTTATTCTCGTGGGTACCACAGCGAGGAACTGGGAGACGATGAGGGCGATGAGAAATTTCCTGGCAAACGCCAAGGTTCCAGCAAGTGCCAAGTTTCTAAGTGCTTGTGCCGCTATCACGTTTTTCGCCGGCGCATCCGCCCATGCCGACCAGCCCAAGAACTGGGAGACAACCTTCCAGGCGCCGGCGACCGACATGATGCGGCAGATCGAGTGGTTCGGGAACTACACAATGTGGTTCATCGTCCCGATCACCATCCTGGTGCTGATTCTTCTCGCCTATTGCATCATCAGATTCCGCGCGAGCGCCAACCCGGTTCCGTCCAAGACCAGCCACAACACGTGGATCGAGTTGATCTGGACGATCGGACCTGTCGTCATCCTGCTCCTCATCGCTATCCCCTCGTTCCAGCTGCTGACCGCGCAATACACGCCGCCGGAAGAAGCAAAGCTGACCGTCAAGGCGACCGGCAACCAGTGGAACTGGGACTACGAGTACCAGACCGACAACACGCTCTCTTTCAACTCCGCGATCCTCCAGGACGCCGAACGCGCCGCTGCCGGCAAGGAGGACCGCAAGGTCTACCCGCGCCTGCTGGCCGTCGACAACGAGCTGGTCGTGCCGGTCAACACCATGACCCGCGTGCTCGTCACCGCGACCGACGTGATCCACTCCTTCGCCATGCCGTCGTTCGGCATCAAGATCGACGCCGTTCCGGGTCGCACCAACGAGACCTGGTTCAAGGCGGAGAAGGAAGGTATTTTTTACGGCCAGTGCTCGCAGCTCTGCGGCAAGGACCATGCCTTCATGCCGATCGCCATCCGCGTCGTCTCTGATGCGCAGTTCAAGACCTGGCTGGCGGCAGCCAAGACCGATCTGCCCGGCGCCAACAAGACGCTGATGGCCGAGGTCGACGGCCAGAACAAGGTAGCGGCCGCCGGCAACTGATGCCGCGGGTTAGCAAGATTTAGGGAACGGAGCGGAACATGGCAGACGCTGCAGCTCACGACGGGCACGACCACAAGCCTTATCACGGCTGGGTGCGCTGGGTTTATTCGACCAACCACAAGGACATCGGCACGCTCTACCTGATCTTCGCGATCATGGCCGGCATCATCGGCGGCGCCTTGTCGGTCGCCATCCGCATGGAACTGCAGGAGCCTGGCATCCAGATCTTCAGCGGTCTGGCGCAGATGGTCTACGGCATGAACGGTGACGCCGCGATCGACGGCGGCAAGAGCATGTACAATGCCTTCGCCACCGCGCACGCCCTGATCATGATCTTCTTCATGGTCATGCCGGCGCTGATCGGCGGTTTTGCCAACTGGATGGTCCCGATCATGATCGGCGCGCCCGACATGGCGTTCCCGCGCATGAACAACATCTCCTTCTGGCTGCTGCCGCCGGCCTTCATCCTGCTGCTCACCTCGATGTTCATGCCGAGCGCACCGGGTGCCTATGGTGTCGGTGGCGGCTGGACGCTTTATCCGCCGTTGTCGACTTCGGGCCAGCCCGGGCCGGCCATGGATCTGGCGATCCTGTCGATCCACATTGCCGGTGCCTCGTCGATCCTCGGCGCCATCAACTTCATCACCACCATCTTCAACATGCGCGCGCCTGGCATGACGCTGCACAAGATGCCGCTGTTTGCCTGGTCGGTGCTGATCACCGCCTTCCTGCTCCTGCTGTCGCTGCCGGTTCTGGCCGGCGGCATCACCATGCTGCTCACCGACCGCAATTTCGGCACCACCTTCTTTGCGCCCGACGGCGGCGGCGACCCGATCCTGTTCCAGCACCTGTTCTGGTTCTTCGGTCACCCTGAAGTGTACATCCTGATCCTGCCGGGCTTCGGCATCATCAGCCACGTCATCTCGACCTTCTCGAGGAAGCCGGTGTTCGGTTATCTCGGCATGGCCTACGCCATGGTGGCGATCGGCGCCGTCGGCTTCATCGTCTGGGCGCACCACATGTACACGACCGGCCTGTCGCTCGATACGCAGCGCTATTTCGTCTTCGCCACCATGGTCATCGCGGTGCCGACAGGCGTGAAGATCTTCTCCTGGATCGCGACGATGTGGGGCGGGTCGATCTCGTTCAAGACGCCGATGCTGTGGGCGCTAGGCTTCATCTTCCTGTTCACCATCGGCGGCGTCACCGGCGTCCAGCTGGCCAATGCCGGCCTCGACCGCTCGCTGCATGACACCTATTTCGTCATCGCCCACTTCCACTACGTGCTGTCGCTGGGCGCGGTGTTCGCCATCTTCGCCGGCTGGTACTACTGGTTCCCGAAGATGACCGGCTACATGTATTCGCCCGTCATCGCCAACACCCACTTCTGGGTCACCTTCGTCGGCGTGAACCTGATCTTCTTCCCGCAGCACTTCCTCGGTCTCGCCGGCATGCCGCGCCGCACCATCGACTACCCCGATGCGTTTGCCGGCTGGAACTATGTGTCGTCCATCGGCTCGTATATCTCGGCCGTCGGCGTCCTGATCTTCCTCTATGGCGTGTTCGAGGCCTTCCAGAAGAAGCGGATCGCCGGCGCCAACCCATGGGGCGAGGGCGCAACGACGCTCGAATGGCAGCTGCCTTCGCCGCCGCCCTTCCACCAGTGGGAACAGCTGCCGAAGATCAAGTAAGGCGGCTGTTCGCTCGAATACGAAACCGCCGGTCCGCCGGCGGTTTCGGCCAACGGATGATGGACTTAAGTACGCATGGCCCTTGTCGACGACCATTGATTGACGAAGCGGGCTTTCGCATGTCGGAAGCGACGGCGGGCGATTTCTTCGCGCTGCTGAAGCCGCGCGTCATGTCGCTGGTGGTGTTCACCGCCTTTGTCGGCCTGGTCGCCGCCCCCGTGACCATCAACCCTCTGCTGGCGGTGATCGCCATCCTGGCTATTGCGATAGGTGCTGGCGCCTCCGGCGCGCTCAACATGTGGTACGATGCCGACATCGATGCCGTGATGACCAGGACCGCCAGCCGCCCGGTCCCGGCCGGTCGCATCCAGCCGCACGAAGCGCTGACCTTCGGGCTGGTGCTGTCGGTGCTGTCGGTGATGACGCTCGGCGTGCTGGTCAACTGGCTGGCGGCGACGCTGCTGGCCTTTACCATCTTTTTCTACGCCGTCGTCTACACGATGTGGCTGAAGCGCTGGACGCCGCAGAACATCGTCATCGGCGGGGCCGCCGGTGCCATTCCGCCCGTGTTCGGCTGGGCCGCGGTGACCGGGACGGTCAGCCTCGAAAGCGTTGTCTTGTTCCTGATCATCTTCCTTTGGACGCCGCCGCATTTCTGGGCGCTGGCGCTTTTCAAATCCGAGGACTACGCCAAGGCCGGTATTCCGATGATGCCCAACGTCGCCGGCCACGCTTCGACGCGCCGCCAGATCTTCGCCTATGCGCTGGTGCTGGCCCCGGTAGGCGTGCTGCCGTGGCTGCTCGGCTACACCACGCCCTTCTATGGCGTGGCCGCCCTGCTGCTCGGGGTCGGTTTTGCCTGGTACGCGTGGAAAGTGCTTGGCATGGCCGACGATGACCGCGTCATGAAACCGGCCAAGGCCCTGTTCGCCTATTCGCTGCTTTATCTCTTCGCCATCTTCGCTGCCTATCTGGCCGACAGCGTTGTCGAACGCGCGCTTGCCATGGGTGGAGCATGACCATGATCGAGGAAAAGCTCGAGACCGTCACGTTGACCGAGCGTCAGAAGAAGGCGCAGCGCAGCCGTTCTATCGCCATCGGCGTGGCGCTGGCGCTGCTGGTGGTCATTTTCTACATCGCGACGATCGTGAAGTTCGGCCACAATCTGGGCACGATGTGATGAGCGTCGAGAAGTCCAGGAAAGCGGCGGGCAAGAACAGCAACGTCATCGTCGCGGCTGTCTGCCTCGCCTTCTTCACCGGCATGATCGGCATGGCCTATGCCGCGGTGCCGCTCTACAAGATGTTTTGCCAGGCGACCGGCTATGGCGGCACGACGCAACGTGCCGAGAAGCAGTATGCCGGCCGCGTGCTCGACCGCGAGATCACCGTCCGCTTCGATGCCAACGTCGCCGGCGTGCCATGGGAGTTTCAGCCGGTCCAGCGCTCGATGACGATGAAGATCGGCGAGACCGTGCAGGCGCACTACCAGGCGACCAACAAGTTCGATCGTTCGGTGACCGGCCGCGCCACCTTCAACGTGCAGCCTGAACTGGCGGGCCCCTATTTCAACAAGGTCGAGTGCTTCTGCTTCACCGACACGACGCTGAAGCCCGGCGAGACGCTGGACATGCCGGTCCTGTTCTACGTGGACCCCGACATCGTCAATGTGCCGGAGCTCAAGGACGTGAAGACGATCACGCTGTCCTACACGATGTTCCCGGTCGAGAAGACCAAGCCGGTCGCCTCCTCGGCGCCGACCGATGGCAACAGCAAGACAATTTCGAATACCGAAGCAAATCTCGGGGGTTGATATGGCAGACGCGCACGCAAAACCACAGCATGACTATCATCTCGTCGACCCGAGCCCATGGCCTTTCCTAGGCTCGGTAGGGGCGCTGGTCATGGCCTTTGGCGGTGTCGCCCTGATGGAATATCTGAAGGGCGGGTCGTTCCCGATCTTCGGCTTCAACATCGCCAATCCGTGGCTGTTCTTCATCGGCCTCGTGATCGTCCTCTACACCATGTTCGCCTGGTGGTCGGACACGATCAAGGAAGCGCATGAGGGTCATCATACGCGGGTCGTGTCGCTGCACCTGCGCTATGGCATGATCATGTTCATCGCCTCGGAGGTGATGTTCTTCGTTGCCTGGTTCTGGGCCTATTTCGATGCCAGCCTTTTTGCCGGTGAGGCACAGAACTACGCGCGCGCCACATTTACTGGTGGCGTCTGGCCGCCGAAGGGCATGGAGGTTCTCGATCCCTTCCATTTGCCGCTCTACAACACCGTCATCCTGCTGCTGTCGGGCACCACGGTGACCTGGGCGCACCATTCGCTTCTTCACGGCGACCGCAAGGGGCTGATCAACGGCCTGGTGCTGACCGTTGGCCTCGGCATGCTGTTCACCATGGTGCAGGCCTACGAGTACATGCACGCTCCGTTCGCTTTCAAGGATTCCATCTATGGCGCCACCTTCTTCATGGCGACCGGCTTCCACGGGTTCCACGTCATCATCGGCACCATCTTCCTGTTGGTCTGCCTGATCCGGGCGATGAAGGGTGATTTCACCCCCAAGCAGCATTTCGGCTTCGAGGCGGCCGCCTGGTACTGGCACTTCGTCGACGTGGTCTGGCTGTTCCTGTTCGCCTCGATCTACGTCTGGGGATCGGTCGGCGCGGTGATCGAGGGCCACTGATCCAGGCCTGAGGGATTTTCATTTCTGGAGGCGGCCGCGGCAACGTGGCCGCCTTCTTCTTTTTGGCGCAATGATCGCTGATCGATAGCCAATGCGACTGACAATCTTCCGGGCTATTTGCGCATTGATGATCGGGGCACTCCCGGCCTTTGCCGGCGAGAAGGTGGACCTGGTGCGTGTTCACAAGGCCGAACGCCGGCTGGAACTGATCGGCGACGGCAAGGTCCTGCGAAACTACGGCATCGCGCTCGGCGGCGATCCCGTCGGGCACAAGCACCAGGAGGGCGATCAGCGCACGCCCGAGGGGAACTATGTCCTCGACTGGCGCAACCCGAACAGCATCGCGCACAAATCGATCCATATTTCGTACCCCAATGCCGACGATGAGGCCGCCGCCAAGGCGCGCAATGTCGGCGCGGGCGGCATGATCATGATCCACGGCCAACCGAATGGTTATGGCTGGTGGGGCTGGCTGCTTCAATTGGTCGACTGGACCGACGGCTGCATTGCGGTTACGGACTCCGACATGGACGAAATCTGGGCGCTGGTGGCCGATGGCACACCGATCGAAATCGAGCGGTAAGCAATGAGCGACGACGCTCCCATGAGTGAAGACAGGGCGATCTGGCCGCCGATCGATCCGATCTCGGCCGGCCTGCATGGCCGCTGCCCGCGCTGCGGCGAGGGGCGGTTGTTCTCCGGCTTCCTCACTGTCGGCAAGCGCTGCGTCAATTGCGGCCTCGATTATTCCTACGCCGATGCCGGCGACGGGCCGGCGGTGTTCGTCATCCTGATCATAGGCTTCCTTATCGTCGGCCTGGCGCTCTGGGTTGAAGTCACGCTTAGCCCGCCGCTCTGGCTGCATCTGCTGGTCTGGATTCCGCTGGCTGTCGTGCTGTGCCTGGCGGCGCTGAGGCTGATCAAAGGCGTGCTGCTGACGCTGCAATACCGCAACAAGGCGGCCGAAGGCCGGTTGGATCGCGGCGAATGAGCGAGGCAACCGTTAAAGCCGATGGCCGATCGCGGCCTAGGACGGCATTGCTGCTCGGCCTTGGCCTTGTGCTGTTCCTGATCCTGCTGGCGCTCGGCACCTGGCAGGTGCAGCGCCTTTATTGGAAGGAAGGCCTTCTGCAGACCATCGACCAGCGCACTCATTCAGCGCCGCGGCCGCTGGCCGAGGTCGAGAAAGAATTCGCAGCCACCGGGGACGTCGATTATACGCCCGTCGCCGTCACCGGGACGTTCCTGCATCAAGGCGAACGGCATTTTTACGCGACCTGGGAGGGTGATGCCGGCTTCAATGTCTACACGCCGCTGGCGCTCGACGACGGCCGCTTCGTCCTGATCAATCGCGGCTTCGTGCCTTACGATCTGAAGGACGCCGCCAAGCGCGCCAAGGGACAGGTGACCGGCAGAGTGACGGTCACGGGGCTCGCTCGCAACCCCCTGCCAGCAAAGCCGTCGATGATGCTGCCCGACAACGATGTGGCGAAGAACATCTTCTACTGGAAGGACCGCGACGTCATGGCGGCGAGCGCGGGCCTGCCGGCTGGGTTCACGCTGGTGCCGATCTTCATCGACGCAGACAAGACGCCAAATCCAGGCGGATTGCCGGTTGGCGGCGTCACCATCATCGACCTGCCGAACAGCCATCTGCAATATGCCGTCACCTGGTACGGGCTTGCCGCCACGCTCGCCGCCGTGCTCATCCTGCGGCTTCGCCGCCCCGCGAAAGAGGAATGAATGCGAGCGACGCCCCCTTTCTACCGATGCCCTTGACAGGGCAGGGGTGCGCACCTCATTTCGGCTTTGATCAACCGGCCCGGATTTAATGCTTCAGACAACCACCAAACCACCTCTGACGATCCGGCTCTGCCAGCCGCGCGGTTTTTGCGCCGGTGTCGACCGTGCCATCCAGATCGTCGTGCTGGCGCTGAAGAAATATGGCGCGCCGGTCTACGTCCGCCATGAAATCGTGCACAACCGCTACGTCGTCGAGGGGCTGCAAAGCCTTGGCGCCGTCTTCATCGAGGAACTCTCCGAGATCCCGGCCGAACATCGGCAGTCGCCCGTCGTGTTCTCGGCGCATGGCGTGCCGAAATCGGTGCCGGCGGATGCGAAGGCGCGCAATCTCTTCTATCTCGATGCCACCTGCCCGCTGGTGTCGAAGGTCCACAAGCAGGCGATGCGCCATCAGCGGCTCGGCCGTCATGTGCTGTTGATTGGTCACGCCGGACATCCCGAGGTGATCGGCACCATGGGCCAGCTCCCGGACGGAGCGGTGACCCTGATCGAAACCGAAGCCGATGCCGCAAAGCTCTCGCCCACCGATCCGCAGGCGCTAGGCTTCGTTACCCAGACCACATTGTCGGTCGAGGACACCGCCGGCATCATCCGCGCCTTGCAGGATCGCTTTCCGGCGCTGCAGGCGCCAGCGGCGGAATCGATCTGCTATGCCACCACCAACCGCCAGGAAGCCGTCAAGGACACCGCGCCGGGCGCCGATCTCTATCTGATCGTCGGCGCGCCGAATTCCTCCAATTCGCGACGACTTGTCGAAGTGGCGGAGCGCGC
>NZ_RZPB01000540.1:0-4249 GCF_003998535.1 Mesorhizobium sp. M7A.F.Ca.AU.002.02.1.1
ATGCTTGTCTCTGCCGGCTGCGCCACATTCTATTGGTGGTGGAGAGACTGCTATGCCCTTCAGGGCGGGCTAGCGATGGAGCGCCTTCGAAGGTGAAAGCAATTCCCGCGTCCTCAAACGCCTGACGCATGGCCGCGATCTTGTGGGGACGCGGATTTCGAATACCGTTCTCAAAATCTCTGATCGTCATTTCGCTAACGCTCGCTTTTGCGGCAAGCCGTACTCGCGGCCAGTTCAGCAGGGCGCGTGCTGCTCTCGATTGAGCTGGTGAAAGTTGGGTTCGGCTGTCCATAGGATTTGAACATTCGATACGTCTAAAATGTTCCTTCGATCTATCGACGATCGAAAGATCGAGCAATTCCCGCGCGGGGGACGGTCGTCACGAGCGATGTCTCAGCGATGCATGCGTCAGGCAATAGGCCGGCACTGGGACGAGGGGGGCAAGCAGTGGGCGCCTGAAGCGAGCGCTGAGGGTTGGCGGGCGTCCGCCCGCTATCGCAACCAACCCTGTTGCGGCTCGTTGACCTATGCTGGTTGGTCCCAGCACACTCCAGAACCTGCCCGCCACCACTTCGCGGTGGCCGGCTTTTTGTTAATCAGCGGAACCTGATATGCCACGGCAGGTTGGAAGAGCGGCAGCGTCCCCCGCTGCCGGTCGAGGTCCCCAAGCCTCGCCCGGGTCCGCCTCTACCCGCAAGTGGGGGCGGACCCACTAAATATGTTGCGGATCCAGGCAACCTGGTTTGTTGCTGTTGACGGGCCTTCGCGCTGGCGCTGCTACACACCTCATTGCAAGCACTCTACCGTGTCTGGGCCCGACCAAAGCCCGACATGGAATCGCAAAGGTCTGACCTATGAAACAAGGAAGCCTTTTCCACATTTGGAATGTGACCGTCGATCATCGTCCCTTCATCGTCGGTTGGTTGATTACCCGCCACGGCTCGCTTGGCGTGGCGGGTACTCATTCATGGAGAGTGTATGCAGCCTGGTGAGATCATCGCGAACGTGTTTGCAGCGGGGTTGGTCAGTGTCCTGGTAGCAGTCGTTTTCCTGATTTTCGGGAACCCGCTCTGGCCTGAACGACACGTCCGGATGGTCATCATCCCGCCTGTCCATCGAATGACAACCACCGCTATCAAAAATGCCTGGCCAGACCTGCCGGACAAAATTGATTTGAACGTTTCGCGCCCGAGGCCGGCCACCGGTGAGCGGATCTGAAGCGTCCTTCGAAACGCACTGACTTGGAGCGCTATGGCGCGCGCCCTGTGCTAGGGTGGCCGGTCAGTTTTCCGGTCTAGACTGAAGTGCATTGTGGATATGTGTTGCTGCGGTGGCGGCATGGCCAAACGCAACGGCAATTTGATTGAGGCCCTCAGCCACGTCTCCAATGGCATAGAGACCCGCAGTCGACGTTTCGAGGTGTCGGCTGACCAGAACATATCCTTGCGCGTCACACTCTGCACCGAGTGCGGCGGCGAGTTCAGAGCGCACATCAGACCCCATTGCGGGGTACACCACATCCAATTCCCGCATTGGCGCACCGTCGGCCATGACAACGCCGAACCCGGTTGCCCGAGCAACAAGATCCTCGACGGTGTCCCAGATTTCGATGCCGCCTGCCGAGGCCATGCCGCGGGCGGCATCGGAAATATCCTCCGGATAGTTGGCGAGCAAGGTAACCTGACCGCTGTACTCCTTCAAAAACAGGGCTTCCTTGAGCGCCAGATGCTCTGGGCCGACGACGCCGATGCGCTTGCCCACGGCCTCATAGGCGTCGCAGACCGGACACAGTCGGACAGTGCCGGCCGCGACGGCCTCCTCCAGCCCTTCTATTGCCGGGGCCTTGTCCACGATCCCGGTTGCAAGAACCACGCGCCTTGCTCGGATGGTCCCGAAGGTGGTCGTCAGCACAAAGGTCCCGTCGCGCTTCTTGGCGCCCGCTACACGACCGTCCACTACGCTTGCACCGTATCTCTGTGCCTGGGCTTTGAGACGGCCGAGCAACTCTGACCCGCCTACGCCCTCCGGGAAGCCAGGACAGTTATGCGATTTTGGAATGAGCTTGGCTCGTGCGTCGCCGGCGTCGACCACGATCACCGAATGCAGGAATCTGGCCAGATACATGCCTGCCGCAAGTCCTGCGGGGCCGCCGCCGACAATAGCCACGTCGAATTCATGACCGCGGGAAGAAATTGGCATTTCGCCCAACATTGCAAACAGGATCTTGTTCCCTGCTTTGGCAGAGGGGATGAGCAGGCGACGGTCAGGCCTCCAAACGTGATTTACGCGGCAACTCGTCGAGGTCCCTTTCACCGGGCGATGGCGCGCGCCTCGATCTGATTTGCGCAGTCTTCGCCATCAAGCGATTCCAGCTTCTGCAAATCAGGCTTCAATTCGAGGTGCCCGAAAATGCCGACATGGCATTTCACAGGCCAACTTGCCTTAGACCTGCGACCGTGCGCATTTCCCAAGCCCACGCGATTCGAATCGGATCGACCTGCCGGGAAAACCCACCTGATAGCCCCGTCCTTCCGATCCGGAGGGCGCAATGCCGATCGTCTGAAGGGCCGCTCAAATTTACTGACCCAGTCGAGGTGCAGACTATCATAGTTGATTGTTGCTGCCGGTGACCTCGCGTAATCAAAGGCTCACGAGGCTTTCCAACAGAGGACGGTATGTTGTATCCAGGTCGATTTTTGGAACCGAGCGATATTGTGATGCTTGCCCGTGTTTGTGCGACGGTCTGCGAACAGCGCGGCGTACCTGTTGCTTCGCGGGCCGGAGAACGGACAGCTGCGCACGTACTCAGGCTGTTTCTGAACGGCTTGACTGGGGAGAATGAGCTGATCGATGCTGAGAAGAACTGGGCTCGCGGGAGTGATCTGGCTTTCGAGGGGGCTCCTGTCAGCTACGAAAACAAAAGAGAGGCCGCGTGATTCAAGCTTCCTGAGAATCGAATGTAGCCAAGAAAACTGCTCGCCCACGGGTCAGGCACCAGAGGCACCCTCCCTGCATATCGGGGGCGTTGCTGTGGCACTTCAGGTGAGAAAAAGATCTCCGCACGCCGCCCGATCCGTGGTGTCCGGGCGATTTTCCAGGGGGACTCGACATGAGGCAAGCGCATGCTTTTTGATCCCGGCTCGGGCCTTCCTGGTTTGGGGCTGAAGCGTCGGATTGGTCGGGGCACATCGATGTCTGTCAAAGTCCGAAGACCGCTTCGTAAAATCCGTTTCTAAACGCTGCCGATCCGCTCCTGGCCAAACGCCGCCGGACCGCTTTGGCGCAGCAATGAGCGAAGCAACAAAAGGGGCGGTTTGGCCGTTCTCATTAGTCGCACTGGCGGGCCGGGGCATTCGAAGACATGACTACGCCGCAAATTTTGTCATTTGCCGTAACCTTCGTGATGATGGCAGCGTTCGTGTGGGGTCGCTATCGATATGATCTGGTCGCGGCTGTGGCACTGTTGCTTGCTGTCACGGTTGGCATTGTGCCTTTTGACGAAGCCTTCAGCGGGTTCAGCGACGATATCGTGGTTATTGTCGGCAGTGCTCTGCTGGTGAGCGCAGGGATAGCACGCTCGGGAATCATGGAGGCAGCGATCAAGCGCTTTGCTCCGAAATTATCGGGAGTTCGGTCGCAACTGGCGCTGCTGGTGATCGTGGTCACGATCCTCTCTGCCTTTGTAAAGAATATCGGGGCGCTCGCTATCATGATTCCGATCGCCTTCCAGTTCGCGCGCCGGTCTAACATTTCACCCTCGATATTCCTGATGCCCATGGCATTCGGGTCACTGCTCGGCGGACTAATGACGCAGGTGGGAACATCACCCAACATCGTAGTGTCCCGAGTGCGAGAGGAGCTGATCGGAACCGCCTTCACAATGTTCGACTTCACACCTGTTGGAGCTGCCATAGCCGCTGCCGGAACGATCTTCCTGCTGTTTTTCTATTGGTTGTTGCCGGTGCGCGAAAAGCATGGCGGGTCACTGAATGAAGCCCTCGACATCAAGAATTACCTTACAGAGGCTCGAATTGTCGCCGACTCCACGGTGCTCGGGAAAACCGTCGCAGACCTCATGAAGCTCGCCGGGGGCGATGCAATCGTGACGTCGATCCTGCGCAATCGCACGATGCGGATGACGCCACTGCCCGACGTGGTCCTCAAGGTGGATGACATCCTGTTGCTCGAGGGCGACCCAGAAGCGCTGGATCGCCTTGTCTCCCAGGGCAGGCTCAGCGTGACCGGGGAT
>NZ_RZPB01000541.1:0-4247 GCF_003998535.1 Mesorhizobium sp. M7A.F.Ca.AU.002.02.1.1
GTCTGGGTGGTCAAGCCCGAGACCGCGACCGAGCTCGCCGCGCTGGACGATGCGACACTTTCTCAGCGGGTCGAACAGCAGATGCAGTCGATGCTGGGCCGGGTGGCTGTCGAGCCGGGCCGGCAGATCTACCCGCTATCGGCGGTGACGCCGCTTCGTTTTGCCAGGGATCGGGTGGCGCTGGTCGGCGAAGCCGCCCATGTGTTTCCGCCGATCGGTGCGCAAGGCCTCAACCTCGGCATCAGAGACGTCGACGATCTAATTGGAATCGCTTGTGAAAATCGATCCGATCCGGGCGCAGCCAAGGCGCTTGCAGCCTACGATTTCAAGCGCCGCCCCGACATTCTGGCGCGCAGCAGCGCGGTCAACCTGCTCAACATGTCGCTGCTTTCCGACATGCTGCCGGCGCAGATGGCCCGCGTTGCCGGGCTCGGCGTGCTCGGAGGCTTCGCGCCGCTTCGGGCTTTTTTCATGCGCGAGGGGCTTCGTCCCGGCAGCGGTTTTGCCGCGCTTGCCGGCGGGTTAGGGAAACAGGTCCGGCGCTAGGATATTGTGCCGGATCAGGTAGAGCAGCCCGGTAACGGTCACGACCGACAGGCAGGTTGTGATCAGCACACTGGCCGACGCTCGCTGTACCCAGACGCCATACTGCTGGGCGATGACGAAGACGTTCGTGGCGGTCGGCAATGCGGCCAGAAGCACCGCCGAGAAGACCCATGTCTCAGAGAAATTGCCGATCCAGCTCAGCACGACATAACAGAGCAACGGGTGCAGGATCAGCTTCAGCGCGGCGATCGGAACCATCTCATGCGGGACGCGATTGAGTGGCCTGAGCGCCAGCGTGACGCCCATGGCAAACAGCGCGCAAGGTGCGGCCGCACGGGAAAGATATTCTAGAAATCGCTCCACCGGCACGGGCGGTCGAAAGCCGATATAGGCGGCGCCGACACCCAGGGCGGTTGCGATGATGAACGGATGCAGCACGATCTTGCGCAGGACGCCCAGGGCAAGCCGGAGAGGAGTGGTCTTCTCGTCGCCAGACAGCGCCATCATCATGGGCGCGATGGCGAAATGCATGATGTTCTCGAAACAGAAGATCAAGGCGACCGGCACAGCCGCCTCCTCGCCGAAGGCCAGCAGCGCCAGCCCCGGCCCCATATAGCCGATATTGCCATAGGCGGCCGCGAGCGCCTTGATGGTCGATTGCGCTATCTCGCCGCGCGAGGTCAGGACCGACCCCATGAACATCAAGGAAAATATCATGAAGGTCGAGACGACCGAGCCGAAGATGAAGCGCCATTCCGTCAGGTCTTCGAACGGCGTCTTGGCAAGCAGTTGAAAGAAAAGTGCCGGCAGCGCGACATAGACGATGAACGTGTTCATCCAGCCGAGCGCGTCCAGCGGCTGCCTGGTGATGCGCGCCACCAGAAACCCGACAAAAATCAAGCCGAAGAACGGAAGAACAAGACCGATGACGTCAGACATTTTTATGCTGGTCCGAAACCCTGGCGCCGGGCTAACCCGTTGCTTAATAGGGCGTCAAGCGCCTCGGGATTGAATTGATGCGCGGTCTGCGCCAAATAAGCTCAAGGAACTCAGTGGTGAGTACGATGAAAACAGCCAAATTCGCAATCGGACAGGTGGTTCGCCACCGGCTGTTTCCATTCAGGGGCATCATTTTCGATGTCGATCCGCAATTCGCCAACACCGACGAATGGTACGAAGCCATCCCCGCCGACGTGCGGCCGCGCAAGGATCAGCCTTTCTACCATCTGCTCGCCGAGAATTCGGAGACCGAATACATCGCCTACGTCTCCGAGCAGAACCTGCTCGAGGACCAGTCGGGCGAGCCGGTCCGGCATCCGCAGATCAAGGAAATGTTCGACAAGAAGCCGGACGGCGGCTACCAACAGAAGCGGCAGTCCAGGCATTAGCCTGCTGGAAGACAGTCACAAAAAAGCGGGGCATGAACCCCGCTTTTTTGTTGGCTCGGCGATATCGGCCGATCAGTTGGCGGTCTTCGCCTTGTCCTGCTCTTCCTTGAGCTTCTTGGCGAAATCCTGGTTGTTCTTGGCGACGAAGTCCTGAAGCTTCTTCTGCCTGTCCTCGATGTCCGACTGCTGCAGCGCCGGGCCGTCATAGGCGCCGCTGAAGCCCTGCAGGGCGATCTTGATCGGATTGGGCTGATTCTGGAAATTGACCGAAGTCAGCGTGATCGCCTGGCCTTTCTTGAATGCCGCGACGAGCTGATCGGTCAGCGGCACTTCGGCCACGCAACGATCCGGGAAGCAGATCACATAGTCGAGCTTCTGCGCCTTGCCGGTGTCGATCTGCAGGCCGATGCCGGGAGGCACCAGACGGCCGGTCGGAACCGTCACCTGGAACACCTTGCGGTTCACCTTGCCCTTGAGCTCGATCAGGCTGACGCCGGTGACCAGCTGGCCATTGCCGGCAGTGGTGATGTTCTGGACGTTGCAGATGTCGACATCTTCCTGCTTGGTGCAGGCCTTGAACCAGCCTTGCGGAATCTGCTGCTGCTGCTGTGCGGAAGCGGCGGGAAGCCCTGCGCCGAGAAAGCCGACCACGCCAGCGGCCATGACCGACAGGCGGTACGCGTTGCTGTTCAGGCTCGTCATGTCGTGCACTTCCTCTCAAATGATCCCGGGACCGGCTTCTTCGTGCCGTGTGGTCCAGCTACCTGTTGCCGAAATGAGGCAACAGAATGACTTCGGAGGGCGTGTTACACTGCAAGCGAGGCCGAATCCAGCCCGGCGCCTGCGATTCTTGGCCGTGCGATTTGGGCCGTGCGATTTGGGCTGATGTATCTGGCCGGAGCGCGGTGGCGCCATGCTAGGGTGCAGTCCGAATCATCAAGCCGCCCAGTAAGGAGACGGTCATGGGCCGCGTTCTTGTTTGGCTGATCACCGCGATATCGTTTCTCGCCCTTTCGCATCAGCCGGCCGCATCGGAGCCGAAGCACGCCATCGCCATGCAGGGCGAGCCGGCGCTGCCGCCCGACTATACGCATTTCAACTACGTCAATCCCGACGCGCCGAAGGGTGGCTCGATCACCTATTGCGTCGTCGGCAGCTTCGACAATCTCAACCCTTTCATCCTCAAGAGCCTGCGCACCACGGCGCGCGGCATGATGGATACGATCTTCGGCAATCTGGTCTTCGAGCCGTTGATGCAGCGCAATGCCGACGAGGCTTTCACGCTCTACGGTTTGTTGGCCGAAAGCGCCGACATGGATCCGGAGCGCAAGAGCATCGAGTTCCATCTCAATCCGAGGGCCAAATGGTCGGACGGTCAGCCGGTGACGCCGGAGGACGTGCTGTTCAGTTATGATGTCTACACCGACAAAGGCCGCCCGCCTTACAGCGACCGCATGGCCAGGGTCGCCAAGCTCGAAAAGACCGGCGACCACAGCGTGCGCTTCACCTTCAACGACAAGGCCGATCGCGAATTCCCGCTGATCATCGCGCTGACCCCGATCATCCCGAAGCACGCCTTCGACAAGGAGACTTTCGACAGGACGACGCTCAAGCCGGTGATCGGCAGCGGTCCGTATACGATCGCGCAGGTGCAGCCAGGCCAGCGCATCGTCTTCAAGCGCAACCCGGACTATTGGGGCAAGGATGTCCCCGCCAAGCGCGGTTTCGACAATTACGACCAGATCACCATCGAGTATTTCCTCAACGCCAACGCCAAGCTCGAAGCGTTCAAGAAAGGCCTCTGCGCCATCGATGACGACAGCGATCCGGTGAAGCGCGAGCGCGATCTCGATTTTCCGGCCTTCCACAAGGGGGACGTGATCGCCGAAACCTTCGACACCGGCATTCCGCCGGTGGTGACCGGTTTCCTGTTCAACACGCGGTTGCCGAAATTCGCCAACCCGGTCGTGCGGCGCGCGCTCGGCATGCTCTACGACTTCGAATGGGCCAACAAGAACCTGTTCGGCGGCAAATACACGCGCACGATGAGTTACTGGCAGAATTCCGAGCTTTCCGCGCTCGGCCATCCGGCCGACGACAGGGAGAAAGCGCTTCTGGCGCCCTACCCCGGCCGCGTGCCGGCCGATGTCATGGACGGCACATGGCGGCCGCCGGTGACCGACGGATCGGGCCAGGATCGGCGCGTCTTGAAGGCAGCTTTCGATCTTTTGAAAAGTGTCGGCTACCACGTGCAGAATGGAACGATGCTTGATCCCGAAGGCAAACCCTTCGGCTTCGAGATCCTGACCGCTT
>NZ_RZPB01000542.1:0-4243 GCF_003998535.1 Mesorhizobium sp. M7A.F.Ca.AU.002.02.1.1
GCGCTGCACCAGATGGCAGAGGAGGGCGTCGTGCAGCTGTTTTCGCCCGAGGACGGCTCACCGGCCATCGTCGGTGTCGTCGGCCGAGATCCAGCGGCACACGGAAAAGCGCGACATCTCGAATTCGACCGGCAGGGTGTATTCGAAGTTCAGCCGTTCCTTCAGGACGTCGAGTTGCAGCGCGCCGACGACACCGACGATGGCCGGTGAGCCGTCCTCGGGCGAAAACAGCTGCACGACGCCCTCCTCTGCCATCTGGTGCAGCGCTTCCTTCAGCTTTTTGGCCTTCATCGCGTCGCCGAGGCGGACACGGCGCAGGATTTCCGGGGCGAAATTCGGAACGCCGCGGAACAGGATTTCCTCGCCCTCGGTCAGCGTATCGCCAATACGCAGCGTGCCGTGGTTGGGAATGCCGACGACGTCGCCGGCAAAGGCCTCGTCGGCGGTGACGCGTGTGCGGGCAAAGAAGAACTGCGGCGCCGACAGCGACATCGGTTTTCCCGTGCGTACCAGCTTGGCCTTCATGCCGCGCTCGAGCTTGCCCGAACAGACGCGGACGAAGGCTATGCGGTCGCGGTGGTTGGGATCCATGTTGGCCTGGATCTTGAAGACGAAGGACGTCATCTTCTCTTCGGTCGCCTCGACCTTGCGGGTGTCGGCCTCTTGAGCACGCGGCGGCGGTCCAAAAGCGCCGAGCGCCTCGATCAGGTCGCGCACGCCATAATTGCGCAGCGCCGAGCCGAAATAGACCGGCGTCAGGTGACCCTCGCGGAAGGCTTCTATATCAAGGGGTCTGCATGCTTCCCGCGCCAGCTCCAGCTCCTCGATGAAGGCCTCGCGCTCGTTCTCCGGCAAAAGGCCGGCGACGCGGTTGGAATCGGGACCGTTGACCGGCGTGCGCTCCTTCTCGTCGTCGCCCCTGCGCACGGCGTTCAGCGCCAGATGGTAGGTGCCGGAAAAATTCTTGCCCCGGCCGATCGGCCAGGTGATCGGCGCCGTATCCAGCGCCAGCTTCTGCTCGATCTCATCCAGAATCTCGAACGGATCGCGGCTTTCGCGATCCATCTTGTTGACGAAGGTGATGATCGGGATGTCGCGTAGCCGGCAGACTTCGAAAAGCTTCAGCGTGCGCGGCTCGATGCCCTTGGCGGCATCGATGACCATGACGGCCGAGTCGACCGCCGATAGCGTGCGATAGGTGTCGTCTGCGAAATCCTCGTGGCCGGGCGTGTCGAGCAGGTTGAAGACATTGTCTTCATACTCGAAGGTCATCACCGAAGTGACGACCGAAATGCCGCGCTCACGCTCGATCTTCATCCAGTCCGACCGCGTCTGGATCTTGTCCTTCTTGGCCTTGACCTCGCCGGCAAGCTGGATGGCGCCGCCGAACAGCAGCAGCTTTTCGGTGAGCGTGGTCTTGCCGGCGTCCGGGTGCGCGATGATCGCGAAGGTGCGGCGGCGCGCCACTTCTTCTTCTATTGCTTCGGGCATTCTCTGGGATTTCCGTGTGACAGGCCGGGCTTCTAGCAGCGCAGTGCGGGCCTGTCGACCGGTCCGGCGGCAGGGAAGCCGCCGGAAGCCATGGCTTGCTTCAGGCCAATTCGGCCGTGCGGCTCGCCTGAAAGACCTCGGGGAGCCAGCCGGCAATGGTGCCGCCTATCGCGTCGGCATGGTCTTCCTGCAGATAGTGCGCACCGGGTCCGAGATTGATGAACCGGCAGTTCTTCAGCCCGGCGGCGAATTCGCGTGCGGCCTGCGGCGCAATCAGCGCGCCGGGATCGCCCGCAAACAGCAGTTTCGGATAGGTGGAGAGCCGAAGTGCGCGATGATCATGTTCGCTGATGGCGGCAACGTCGGCGGGCTGGCCCTCGATCGGCAATTCCCGAGGCAGGCGCAACACCGGCTTTCGCGATTGCGGTGTCGGGAACGGCGCCCGGTAGACGGTCATCTCCTCATCGCTCAGTGTACGCAGCACCGAGGCCGGCAACACTTTTTCGACGAAGACATTGTCTTCCAGGACCAGCTTCTCGCCGACACCCGGCGTGCGCAGCGCCTTGAACATTTCGCGGGCTTGCGGGCGCTGATGAAAATCCTCCCAGCGCTCGAAGGGTCGGATGAATTCCATGAAGGCAAGGCCGAGCACGCGTTGCGGTCGCCGCGCCGCGAGATGGAAAGCCAGGGCCGTGCCCCAGTCCTGCGCGACCAACACCACTTCCTGGATGTCGAGCACGTCCAGGAAGGCGTCGAGATAGCGGACGTGATCGAAGAAGCGATAATCGATATCGGGCTTGCCGGATTGGCCGTAGCCGATCAGGTCGGGCGCGATGCAGCGACCGAGCGGCGCGACATACGGGATGATGTTGCGCCAGATGTGGGATGAGGTCGGATTGCCATGCAGGAACAGAACGGTGGGGCCGGACGCTCCCGTCTCGACATAGGACATGGTCGAATCGAGCACGGCGATCTGCGAGCGTCTCGGTGCAGCGACGCCAGCTTGAGAAATGTTGGCTTTCGAACTCATGGGGTCGGCTCCTTTGCAAAAACTGTGCTGAAGATGATTTTCTTGAACCGCTCGAGCGGCGCGGGGCTACGTTCAACCTTCATGCGCAGCATGGCGCCCTGCCAAGACGACAGCAGGAAGTCGGCAAGGTCCTCGGCCTCGAAGGTCTTGGAGATGTCGCCGGCTGCCTGGCCTTCGGCGATGCAGGCGGCGAAGGGCTGGCGCCAGCGTTCGAAGATGTCGACGAGTTGCAGGCGCAGCGGCTCGCTGTGGACCGCGGTCTCGAGGCTGAGATTGCCTATCATGCAGCCGCGTGCCCAATCATGCGCCTCAAGCTTCGAGGTGATGACATCGACGTAGCGCCTCAGCCGGCCGATGGGCGGCGTGCCGTCCTGCGCCAAGGCTTTCTCGACCAACTTGCCGACATAGGCGAAATAGCGGTCCAGCACCTCCCCGGCAAACTCCTCCTTGGAGGCAAAATGGTTGGTGAACGAGCCGGGCCGGGCGTCGGCGGCGGCAACGATGTCGCGCACACCGGCGGCGGCATAGCCGGAATTCCAGATGGTCCGGAACCCGGCGTCAAGGAGGTTTTCGCGGAGTGATTGTCTGGCCATACCGATATAATACGTACGTACGTATTGATGTCAAGCCGAATAATTTGCGTTGCCGATGTTGGCAAGCGGGGGTGGCACTGGAAGAGTGTCCCTCAGGGGGTGGCGAGTTTGAGGAGCGAACATGGCTGCGGTGAAACAAGTGATCGTCATCGGCGCCGGCATCATCGGTGCTTCCATGGCCTGGCACCTGACCAGGGCAGGCGCACAGGTGACGGTCATCGCCGCCGACAGCGCCGCCGGTGGGGTCGCCACGCCGAACTCCTTTGCCTGGATCAATGCCACCTGGGGCAATCCGGAGCCCTATTTCCGGCTGCGCACCCGCGCCATGGCCGAATGGTCGCGGCTGGCGCGGGACGTGCCCGGCCTGCCGCTCAACTGGTGCGGCGGCCTGTGCTGGGATCTATCGGCGGCCGACATGGAAGCCTATACCGCGCAGCATTCGGCCTGGGGCTACGGCATCGAGCGCGTCGACCGCGCCGGCGCGGCCCGTATAGAGCCTAATCTCACCCAACTCCCGGACGTCGCTTTGCATGTCGCCGAAGAGGGCGTTGCCGAGCCGGTCGCGGCAACGAAGGCGCTGCTGGCCGATGCCGAACGACGCGGCGCGCGGATCATCTCCAGCACGGTGACGGCGCTTGTCCAGACAGGCGGCAGGATTTCGGGCGTCGACACATCGCATGGGCTGCTTGCCACCGACGAGGTGTTGATCGCGGCCGGCGTCGGCTCGGCGGGCATTGCCGCCACCGCCGGCATAAATCTGCCGCTCGAGACGCCACCTGGCCTGATCGTCCACTCGCGGCCCTACGAGAAACTGCTGAACGGACTGGTGCTGGCCGAGCGGCTGCATATGCGCCAGACCGCCGAGGGCCGTATCATCGCCGGTTCCGATTTCGGCGGCGCCGACCCCGGCATGGATGCGCAAGCCACCGCCAGCGAACTGGTCGCGGTCCTGAAAGCCAGCCTGCGCGGCGGAGACGGGCTGGCGCTCGATTTCCACACGGTCGGTTACCGGCCGACGCCGATCGACGGTTTTCCGATCATCGGCCGCGCCGAGGGCATGGACGGCGTCTATGTCAGCGTCATGCATTCCGGCATCACGCTGACATAGACGCCGTCCATGCCCTCGGCG
>NZ_RZPB01000543.1:0-4227 GCF_003998535.1 Mesorhizobium sp. M7A.F.Ca.AU.002.02.1.1
GGTATAGGTGTAGGGCAGGCCGACGCGGATGGCAGCCTCGGCGGCGGCGCGGATCTCGTCGGGAGCAGACATCGTCTCGATCCAGGCGACTTCGGCGCCGCCTTCCTTGAGACCCTCGATCTGCTCGGCGAAGGCGTCGACCGCCTCGTCATAGGTCATGGCGCCAAGCGGCACCAGCAATTCGCCGGTCGGTCCGACCGAACCGGCGACGATGACCTTGCGGCCAGCTCTGTCGGCGACGGCGCGCGCGATCTCGGCGGCGCGCTGGTTCAGCGCATGCACGCGATCCTGCGCATGATGCAGCTTCAGCCGGTGGCGGGTGCCGCCGAACGAGTTGGTGAGGATGATGTCGGCCCCGGCATCGACGAAATTCTGATGCAGGCTGGTGATGGTGTCGGGCGCCGTCTCGTTGAGCAGCTCGGGCGCCTCGCCGGCTTCCAGCCCCATGGCGAAAAGGTTTGTGCCGGTGGCGCCATCGGCCAGCAGCACGCCCTTTTCGGCCAGCAGAGCATCGATCGGGTTGGTGGTCGTCATCGGATTGGCTTTCATGTTTCGAAGTCGAATAAGGATATAAAGAAGTCTTTATGTGTAGTCAATGGAATGGCGGCAACGCGGCCACCAATGCGGAGGCCGGTTTCCGTCCGAAGGATCATTGTTGCCGAAGATCAGACAGTGCCTGTTGGGAACGACATGCCGGCCAGTCTGTGCGCGAAGCCGGACGCCTCGTGCGCATTGATGTCGGCGGCCCGGATCAGATTGTCGAAGTGCTGGATCAGCGTCTGGATCGGCTGAGTGGCGTTGAGCACCAGATACATGTCGCCGACATAGATGGCGGCGCGATAGGGTCCGAAGATGGTGTAGGGGATCGAATAGCGCATCCGCCCGTCATAGAGAAACAGCCGGAAGGTCGGGTAGAGGTCGTCGAGCAGCGTCGCCATGTGCAGCAGCTGGGCGCGCCGGTCGGCTTCGGGGAAACGGTCCCAGACACCCAGCCCGCGGGCAAATATCTCCAGCGTGTGGCGCGGCATGCAGACTTCCATGTCGGTCTCAGGCCGCCTGTTGTAGTCGATGCGGTATTGCGTTTCGCCGGCCTGCGCCAGGCGGCTCTTGTTGGCGATGCCGGCTTCGTAGTCGACCAGCGCTTCGGTGCGCAGAAGATCGGGAATGCCGGCAGGCACGTAGCGGATCTTGGTGCCTGCCGCCTCGGCATGCCATTTGGCCAACAGCGTGCGGTCGAAACCATCCGGTGCCTCTTCGATCTCCAGGCTTTCGCGGATTTCGCCGGTGAGACCTTCGTCCTGGCTGAGGCCGAGGAGCCAATCGAGCGACACCTTGAACTCGGCGGCGATGTTAAGCAGTGTTTCGGCGCGGGGCAGGCGCGTCGAGGCGCCCGACAGCAGTTGCGACAGCGCCGAGCGGTCGATGCCGACCGCGGTTGCAAAGGCCGACTGGTTCAGGTCGGAGCGTGTCAAGAGCATTTTCAGTCGCTCGCGGAAGATCGTCGACAGGTCGCGCTTGTCCATGTCCGTGCTCCACCTGGATTGAGGAAAAATTTGCGCCGGAACCGCTCCGAGGGTGGCGTTAGGCGTAAATGAATCCCTAAGTCTGTTTACAATGTATAACATGTGCGGTCAAAAATGCGCAATCGCAACAGTTTGTGCACTTTGTCTCGTTGAGTGGAATCATTTCTCCTGACACAATGCTGTCAGGAATCAATTGGGATTCCGGCGACTGAGGGGCAGTGGTCGATAGCATGACGAGCAAGAGCATCAGGCGACACAGCGTACGGGCCATTGAGTGGCCAACCGTGGTACTCGCCTTCTTCTGCTACGCGACATGGCTCGCCACCGGTTTCCTGCTCTGGCCTTCCTATCCCGTCCTGGCGCTCGCCGTCCTCGCCTTCACCGCCGCATTGCAGTCGTCGATCATGCACGAAGTGCTGCACGGGCATCCGACGCGCAACGCGCGGGTCAACGAAGCCTTCGTGTTTCTGCCGATCGGTCTGGTCTGGCCGTTCCGCCGCTTCAAGACCATTCATCTGCGTCACCACGCCGACGAGCGGCTGACCGACCCGCTCGATGACCCGGAAAGCTATTATCAGGCGCTCTGGCAGCATGACGAGCTGCCGCCGACGATGAAATTCCTGCTCAAGATCAACAACACCATGGCAGGCCGCTTCGTGCTCGGCCCGTGGCTGTCCTGCGTCGGCTTCTTCATCGACGATGCCAAGCAGGTGATCGCCGGCGACAAGCCGATCCGCAAGGCCTGGCTGCTGCATGCGATCGGCCTGGCCGTCGTGCTGCCGATCGTTCAGTTCGGCTTCGGCATCCCGCTGTGGCTTTACATTCTGGTGCCGGTCTGGCTCGGCCAGTCGCTGATCTCGATCCGTACGTTCGCCGAGCATCAATGGTCGGAACATCCGGAAGGCCGTACGGTGATCGTCGAGCGCTCGCCGCTGTCGTTCCTGTTCCTCAACAACAATCTGCATTTCGTCCATCACAAGACCCCGACCGTGGCCTGGTACAAGCTGCCCAAGCTGTTTCGCGACCGCCGTGAGGAATGGCTGCGGATGAACAATGGCTATGCCTATCCGAATTATTTCGCGCTGGTCAAAGCCTATGCGTTCAAGGCGAAAGAGCCGATCGTGCACCCGGTGCTGCGGCGTGCGCCTGAGCCGGGCAGGGCCTTCAAGCCGCGCATCAGGGCGCGCAGCATCAGCGGGCTCGGCAGTGCGCCGGTTCCCGCCGAGCCGCCCAAGGAATAATTCCGGCCTACCCGGAATCCGTGTCGGCCAATTCTGATTGGACGCCGCGTTTTCGCGATCCTTTTTCCAGACATGATGATTTGATATCGGCATGAGTGAATTGGTTGCGGCGTTGCCGATGTATGATTGGCCCGAAATGCGCGATGAGGTCGACGCGCAATGGGTGCTGCTGCGCGATGCGTTTCGGCAAAAGGGGATCGACGCGCCGGAAGCCATCGTGCGGCGCAATGGCGACCTGCCGCCGGTGCCGGGCGGAATTCGCGATGCTGCCGGTGCATTGATCGCACCCGATCCCGCGACATTGCCGCCGGATGAACTCGATTTCCATAGATTGTGGCTGCATCCTTTGCTGCTGTTCGCGCAGACCTGCTGGGGGCCGATGGAACTTGGCCTGTCCAGGCATGTGCAGGTGGTCGGCCAGCCGAGCTATGACGCCTATGAAGGCGGGCAGGGCGAGCTCTATTCGAGCGCTCTGGTGATGCGGATAGGCGAGGGACCGGAAGTTCGATCGCCTGCGGATGGCAGCGCTCTCATCCCGCTCGATCTGATCCGCGGCAAGCGCTTCACCTTCAACAGCCTCGATTCCATGTCGGGCATCATTGCGCTGACGCGCGACCTGCAAGCGGCCGGCGAAGGCTTGGACATCTTTTCGTCGCGTAGCGAGAGCGGCGGTCACCGCGCTTCAATCGTCGCCATTGCCGAGGGCTGGGCCGATGTTGCAGCGATCGACTGCGAAAGCTGGGCGCTGGCGCAGCGCTTCGAGCCAGCAGCGCGGAAAGTCGCGATCGTCGGCTGGACCGGACGGCGCAAAGGCCTGCCGTTCATCACGGCGAGGGCAACGCCGGAAAAGACAGTCAGGGCAATGCGAGAAGCGCTTGCCGGACTATCCGAGCAGCCTCGTATCCAGCGGGTAGGTTGAGAGCTGTTCGTTGCCGGCCTCGGTGATCAGGATCTGCTCTTCGAGCTTGACGCCTTCGCGCCCGCCAAGCCGGCCGATATAGCTTTCCACGCACAGCACCATGCCAGGTTCCAGCACGCCGTCCGGCGTGTCCGATGTCCAGTCGCTGGCATGCGGCAAGGTCGGGTATTCATCGGCCAGACCGACGCCGTGATAGAGCACGCCGTAGCGCGTCGGGAAGCAGTCGCCCGGCGGCACCGCCGAGGCTTCGACGAGGTCGCGAAACGAGATGCCTGGCTGCATCAGAGCCGTGTTGTGTTCGATCTGGTCGGCGGCGATGCGGAACAGGGCGCGCTGTTCATTCGACGGGTTTGCATCGCCGCACAGCCAGGTGCGCGACAGGTCGGCGCAGAAGCCGTAGGGGCCGATCAGGTCGGTGTCGAAGGCGACGAGATCGCCAGCCTCGATCTTTCGCGAAGAGCATTCCTGGAACCACGGATTGGTGCGCGGGCCTGACGTCAGCAGTCGCGTCTCGATCCACTCGCCGCCGCGCGCGATGTTGCCA
>NZ_RZPB01000544.1:0-4227 GCF_003998535.1 Mesorhizobium sp. M7A.F.Ca.AU.002.02.1.1
TCGAGACGCTGCTCGAAGAGCGCAAGAAGCTCGAAAAGGAACTGACCGAAGCGCGCAAGAAGCTGGCATTGGGCGGCGGATCGTCTGCCGATGCTCCAGCCGCCAATGAGACGGTCGCCGGTGTCGGCTTCCTCGGCAAGACGGTCTCAGGTGTCTCACCGAAGGACCTGAAGCCGCTGGCCGATGCCGGCAAGACGTCGCTCGGCTCCGGCGTCGTCGTCTTCGTCGGCGCCGGCGAAGACAACAAGGCAAGCGTCGTGGTGGCCGTCACCGACGACCTCGTCGGCCGCTTCAGCGCCGTCGACCTTGTCCGAGTGGCCTCGGCGGCACTCGGCGGGCAGGGCGGCGGCGGACGGCCCGACATGGCCCAGGCCGGCGGCCCCGACGCTTCCAAGGCCGATGATGCGATTGCTGCGGTAAGGGCGGCACTCGAAGCGGCGTAGGCGAGTGGACTGAATTTAAAGCAACGGTTGGAGGGACAGCGGACGTCACTTATCAGCCGATTTTTTCAGTCCGCACGAAGCTCGGCCGAGCCGCAATGCGCGCATACCAGTCCCGGATATCAGGGAACTCGGCCAGCAGATTTCGCCCCTCGGCGACCTTGACGAAATAACCGATGATCGGTGCGGCATGCAGGTCGGCCAGCGTCAGCTGGTCGCCCAGCAGCCACGGTCCCGGCGCTTTCAGCGCGGACAGCGTCCGAAGCGCTTTGCTCGCCTGAGCAAGGCCGCCGGCGATCAACGCCTCATCCGGCTGAGCCTTCTCCAGCCGCTCGACGGCGACATCCCAGACCATCGATCTGTAGGCATAGGCATCGAGCATGCCGATGATCTGGTTCATGGTTGCGCGGCCACGAGGCTCCGTCGCTTGCAGCGCTGGCCCGTCGAACGCCTCGTCAACATATCTGGCAATCGCGCTCGTCTCGAACAGCCGGAATCCGTCATGCTCGAAGGCCGGGATGCGGCCGAACGGATGATGTTCGAAATACCAGGCGGGAATCCCGTCGGCGGCAAAGACATCGACTGGCACAAGCTCGTAGTCGATGCCTTTTTCCTCAAGCACGAGGCGGACGATGCGCACATAGACGCTATAGTCCGCCCCGTAGACGATGGGCTTGCTCGACGATGTGGTGTTGACGCTATGATCGATGCGGGCGACGCTCTATTCTTTTATCTTCACAACGGGCTTGCCATCTTCGATGACGAGCGTGATCTTGCCTCCAAGCTCCGCCGGAGCGGGAGCGACATTGGCAGCTTGCACCTCAAACTTCGGCATGGAGTCCAAGAGCTCTTTGCCCTTGGTACTCTTTAGCCGTTCTTGCTGATCGAACCACATAGCCATTTACATCTACCTATTTTCGCAAATCCAGCTCATCCACGGAAGACAGATTTGCACTTCGACACGCCTCAAGTCTTTGTCGTTAACTCAGTGCTGTCGCGCACGAGATCAATATCGAGCGAAGCCTTTGGACGACATGCCTACGCCATCGCTTTCTGCAAATTCTCGTCGATCTTGTCGAGGAAACCGGTGGTCGACAGCCAGGGCTGGTCGGGGCCGATCAGCAGCGACAGGTCCTTGGTCATGAAGCCGGACTCGACCGTCTGGATACAGACCTTTTCCAGCGTGTCGGCAAAGCGCTTCAGCTCGGCATTGTCGTCGAGCTTGGCGCGGTGGGCGAGCCCCCGCGTCCAGGCGAAGATCGAGGCGATCGAATTGGTCGAGGTTTCCTCGCCCTTCTGGTGCTGGCGATAGTGGCGGGTAACGGTGCCGTGCGCGGCTTCGGCTTCCACCGTCTTGCCGTCCGGCGTCATCAGCACCGAGGTCATCAGGCCGAGTGAGCCGAAACCTTGCGCGACCGTGTCGGACTGGACGTCGCCGTCATAGTTCTTGCAGGCCCAGACATAGCCGCCCGACCATTTCAGGGCGGAGGCTACCATGTCGTCGATCAGGCGGTGCTCGTACCACAGCTTCTTCGACTTGAACTCGGTCTCGAATTCAGCCTCGTAGACCTCCTGGAAGATGTCCTTGAAGCGGCCGTCATAGGCCTTCAGGATGGTGTTCTTGGTCGACAGATAGACCGGGTAGTTGCGCAGCAAGCCGTAGTTCAGCGAGGCGCGGGCGAACTCGCGGATCGACTCATCGAGATTGTACATGGCCATGGCGACACCGGCGCCGGGCGCGTCGTACACATCGTGCTCGATCACCTGGCCGTCCTCGCCGACGAACTTGATGGTCAGCTTGCCCTTGCCGGGGAAGCGGAAATCGGTGGCGCGGTACTGGTCGCCGAAAGCGTGACGGCCGACGATGATTGGCTTGGTCCAGCCGGGCACCAGGCGCGGCACGTTCTTCATGATGATCGGCTCGCGGAAGATGGTGCCGCCGAGGATGTTGCGGATGGTGCCGTTCGGCGACTTCCACATCTTCTTCAGCTTGAACTCCTCGACGCGCTGCTCGTCAGGCGTGATCGTCGCGCATTTCACGCCGACGCCGTATTTCTTGATGGCGTTGGCCGAATCGATCGTCACCTGGTCGTTGGTGGCGTCGCGGTGTTCCACGCCGAGGTCGTAATATTCCAGCTTGAGGTCGAGATAAGGGTGGATCAGCTTGTCCTTGATGAACTGCCAGATGATGCGGGTCATCTCGTCGCCGTCGAGTTCGACGACCGGGTTCGCCACCTTGATCTTCGCCATGGAAAGAATGCCTCGTTGCTGGGATGTGGGACGGCCTTGCCCGCGTGGCGTTGGGCCGGGAGATGTCGCCCGTATATCAAAGCGCTTTTGGCCACGCAAACGGCGATCGGTCACGAATTGGAGGCCAGAGCCGTCGTCATTTGCGAATGCTTCATTTTCCCGGCCGAATATGGCAGGGGACGCTGAAATGCCGCAAACAGCAGTTCATTGACAATCATGCCCGTCACCAAAGATCCTGATAGCATTGCAGTCGCCGGCCCGGCGATCATCCTCGTCGAGCCTCAGCTTGGCGAGAACATCGGCATGGTCGCGCGCGCCATGGCCAATTTCGGTCTGTCGGAGCTGCGCCTCGTCAATCCGCGTGACGGTTGGCCGAGCGAGAAGGCACGTGCGGCGGCGAGCCGCGCCGATCATGTCATCGACGCCGTCACCGTCTTTGACGATCTGGCCTCGGCGCTCGCCGACCTGAACTTCGTCTTCGCCACCACGGCCAGGCAGCGCGACGGCTTCAAATCCGTGCGCGGGCCGGTGGAGGCGGGCAGGATGCTTCGGACCCGTCACGCAATGGGCCAGCGCACCGGCATCCTGTTCGGCCGCGAGCGCTTCGGCCTCTACAATGACGAGGTCGGCCTTGCCGACGAGATCGTCACGTTCCCGGTCGATCCCGATTTCTCGTCGCTCAACATCGCCCAGGCCGCGCTTCTGATGTCCTACGAATGGATGAAGTCCGGCCTGGAAGACGAGACCAAGACCAATTTTTCCGGCCCGGACATGAAGCCGGCAAGCAAGGAGGAATTGCACGGCCTGTTCGCCTATCTCGAAGGCGCACTGGAAGCGCGCGGCTATTTCCGGCCGGCACCGAAGAAGCCGAAAATGATCGACAATCTGCGTGCGGTGCTGACGCGCGCCGGTTTTGCCGAACCGGAGCTGAAGGTGCTGCGCGGCATCATCTCGTCGCTCGACAGGTTTTCGCCGGCGATGCCGCGCGGCGACGGGTCCCCTGGCGATGATCCACGGCGCTTGCCCGCGGCCGCCGCGCGAGCCCGCAAGGCGGAAGCGGCGCGCCTTGCCGGCGCCGGCCAGGACGATGACATACCGCCGCTTGGCGGAAAAGGAACCGACAATGACTGAGCGGCCGATCCTGATGTTCGATTCGGGCATCGGCGGGCTCACCGTACTGCGCGAGGCGCGCGTGCTGATGCCCGACCGCCGTTTCATCTATGTCGCCGACGACGCTGCGTTTCCCTATGGCGCCTGGGAAGAGCCGGCGCTGAGGGTGCATATCCTTGAATTGTTCGGCAAACTGCTTGAGCGGTTTGCGCCGGCCATTTCGGTCATCGCCTGCAACACCGCCTCGACGTTGGTGATCGACGCGCTGCGCGACAGATTTCCCGAGCATCCTTTTGTCGGCATGGTGCCTGCGATCAAGCCGGCGGCGGAACGCACGCGCTCAGGGCTGGTTTCGGTGCTGGCGACGCCTGGCACCGTCAAGCGCCAGTACACGCGCGACCTGATCAGCAAATGGGCGCAGAAATGC
>NZ_RZPB01000545.1:0-4226 GCF_003998535.1 Mesorhizobium sp. M7A.F.Ca.AU.002.02.1.1
CAATTCTTTCACGCCATTTTTTTCCTAAGGCGTCATTCCGCGGATTGTCTAAAAGAAAACCCGCTTGTTTCGCCACGTCCTTGAGGCCCGGAACGGTCCCTAGGTATTGCTTTGCCTCTTGGGCAGCCTTTTCAAAATCCTTAGCGCCAGGCTTGGATTTACCTTCTGGGGAAAGATCAAAATCGGCGTTGATGTCTTCCCCGATGCCTATCGCGATTTCTTGCTTCTTCCCAGTTTTTGGATCGGTGTGTGTCCAATGAACGCCCTTTGATCCATCGTAACTGGAGTAGCGGTTCTCTACAGGAGAACTTGTGTGAGGCCTAACAATGTCTTGGCAGATGGCTGCGCAAGCAGGATTAACAATAGCGGAAAACGAGCCATGAGAGACCGTTCCCTGTACAAATATAGGAATTAAGCACAATGGCTGGCTCTACACATTGATCGCCCCGTGCCAATATAGCCTAGATAACTATTAGCCTTGCATCACTCCAAAATCCTCTCGTCCGCCTGATCTTTAGCTTTTACTATTACGCTTTCAATCAAAAGTGGTAGCACCACAGGCAGCAAAAAAAATCTCCAAGGCTTGCCGTAGCCCGACGAAATAAATGAAATACCGGCAATAATATTTCCTTTTTCCCATCCTTTCTTCAAAAGAAGCCTTCCCCGTTTCACATCGCCGTTTCTCATTAAATATCTTCCACATATAAGGTAAATTGCGCCAAGCTCCCACTCCGCTTTTTCTGCAAAAATATCGAGAGTCTTGGGCGATTCTTCCCTGGAAAATGTTTTTATGAGAACGAAGGTCGCTTCTTCGCCCTTTTTCTCTTCAGCGCGACGGAGCCAGAGCTCCGCTAACATTAGGTCTTTTTCTACCATCACCCCGTTAGCATAGCCAATACCAACGGCTAACTGCGCATCTGGATCTCCTTGCTCGGCCAATGGGATGAAGTACTCAATCCATCTCTGTCGCTCTTCAGCAGTGACTTGGTCCATGTGACGTTTCCCGTCTATGCATCCATCCGACGACTGGTGCGCCTAGTCCTCGGCACATGGGCTCTTTTCGAGAGCCGGTCCATTCTAAAGTCAATCACTCACTCTATCATCATAACCTGAAATCTCGATCTGTAAGCCCGCGCGGGTCCCTCATAAAGTCATGCACAATCCCCATTGGGATCCCGATAACAGGAGTTCCAAGAGGAGCACCCGGCGGCTTCGATGGCTTTGTCGGCGGACCTGGCGGCAGATCATCTGGTGGTGATGCACTTGGCGGATCAGTTGGGGTTGGAGCCTTCTTTACAGACTCCATCTGCCTCACTGGAGGTTTGGGATCGTTAACCGACGGCGCTTTGTTTGGATCCGTAAAGCTAGTCATAACATCCATGGCAAAGCCGACGAGGTTTCGAACAAAATCGAATTTACTGGCGGCTATTTGCTTACACCCATCGCACTTTTTCTTGTCAACAGAAAGGCCCAACTCCTTTACCGCCGGCCCCGCTGATTGGGAGATGGCGTGGCTGCCAGACGCTTCAGCGGTGCCAACCGAGCCGCCACCTTCTCTGGCAGCATTGGCCAATCCGGCCGCGCTGTCGTCGGCTGACCGCGCCGAATGTCCATTGTTGTCTGCTTTATTCACCGGATCGTTCTGGGCATATACATAGCGGTTGGTCCCCACGCCCTGCTTTGTCGGATCCCAATCATCTGGCGAGATGAACCTTCCCAGCACGGGATCCATGTACCGCGCATTGAGATACAGCAGCCCGGTCTCGGGATCGAAGCGTTCGCCGATGTAGCTCTTCTGGGTCTGGAAGCCTGTGTTGAGGCGCTCGCCATAGGTGGCGTAGTTGGTCTGCTCGACGATGGCGCTGGTGCTGTCGGTGACCATGCGCACCGAGGCCAGGTGATCACGATGCAGGAAGGCCTTTGTCGTGCCCGTCACTTTGATGTCGGGATGCGGATACCTGGTGTAGATCTCCGCGCCCGGGGTCGCCGGGTCGATCTCGACATTGGCATCGGGATAGAGTGTGGTGGCGAAGCTCGAGGATTTTTTCGCGCGCGCTCCGTCGGGTCCATAAGCGAGATTGACAGTGTTGGAGGCCAGCGTGACCGTCTTCAGCCGGTTGGCCTCGTCCCAGACCAGTGTGCGGCTGCCATCGGAGGTGAGGTTGCCATTGGCATCATAGGCCATAGCATTGGCGCCGACCGAGGTTGGCGCATGCGGACGAGCAGCACTTGCCGCGGGATAGATATAGGTGCCGGCGACACGGGTACGCGAGGTCAGATTGTCGTTGGCGGCATAGACAAAGCTTTCGCTGAGCGCGGTGTTGCCCAGATTGCTGCTTGCCGTCAGCCGGTCGGCATTGTCATAGCCATAGGTCCAGCTGTCCGAAGCCGTCAGCCCCGTGGTGCCGGTGATGCGGCCAAGGCTGTCACGCGCGTACTGATCGTCGAGCAGGATGGTGGCGCCTCGTGCCGTGGTGACACGCGTCAGCCAGCGCCGCGTCGGCGAATAGGTGAACGAGGTCTTCACACCGTTCGAATAGGTGATCTCCTTGGTCTGGCCATCGGCCTCGTAAATGGTCGAGGTGATGAAGCCGGGGGCGGAGGCGAGCTTGTTGCCGGCGGTGTATTGCAGGCGGTTCGCGTTCGAACCGAAGTCGAGCTGAACAGGAAAGTACTGGACATATACGTTCTGGCCGGAGCCGTCGTGGACGTTGAACGTATAGTTGGTGATCCCCGCGATCGTGGCATCCTGGCGAGCAACCTTGCCGAGGCCGTCATAATTGTAGAGCTGGACGGCAGCCGCGTTTTCCGAGCGGGTCAGCTGGCCGATGTTGTAGTAACCCGACGCCGCCTGGTCGTAGGTGTTCTGGGTCAGCGTCACCGGGCTGCCGCCTGCTGCCGTTGCCGTCTTCAGCGTCAGCCGGTCCATCTGGTCGTAGGCGAGCGTTGTGACCGTGCCTCGGGCGTCGGTCTGGCTGATAAGGCGGTTGGCGGCGTCATAGACATAGGTCCAGGTGCCGAGATCGGGATCTGACGCCGACAGCCGGTTGCCGAGCAGATCGTAGCTGTAGCTCCAGCTCGAACCGCCGGGATCGGTGACGCCGATCAGCCGGCCGAGCAGGTCGTAGCTGCGGCCCTCCGGCAGATTGAGGCCACCGACGTCGCGGACAATGGCGGCGATATCGCCGTGTGTCGTCCATGCTGTCTTAGTCGGATGGCCAAGCTCGTCCGTCATCGTCACCGCATTCAGCCGTGGGTTGACGCCGGTTCCCGTGGCCAGTTCGTTCAAGTAAGTGCGCTGGCTTGAATCCGGATTGACCGTCTTCACCAGCCGGTCGGCCCAGTCGTAGCTGTTGGTGGTCCACTGTGCCGTCTCACCGACGAACCTCGGGAAGGCGGTACGCAGCACATTGCCGCGAAGATCGTAGTCGGTCTCGGCAATGCGTCTTGCACTGGCCGCCGTCTCTCCGGGGGTTTCCACGCGATAGACCCGGCCAAGCCCGTCATAGAAGGAGCGGGTAAAATCCTCGCCGGCGCCCCCACTCGCGCCATTGGGCAGCGGGGTGTACTTGACCAGCGCCTGTGTCGCCGGATTGCCCTCGTTCTCGAAGCGCGTCTTGGTATAGGCGCCGGTGACGCTCTGAGAGACCTGATAGGGCCGGCAGAAGGCGTCATAAGTAAAGGTTTTGACGAGACCATTCGGGTCTGTCTTCGTTGCCGGCAGGCCGCACACGGCATTGTAGGTGGCGGTCGAAACAAAGCGCGCGTCGGCGACCTGTCCGCGGGAGGACGCGCTCCTTTCAAGACGATCGGAATAGCGCGTGAGAAGTGATCAGGCCAGCAAATGCGCCAGCAGCGCCCTTAGTTGGGCCGGCTTCAGCGGCTTGCGCATCAGTTCGATGCCGCCGGAGCGGGCGGCCTTGGCGACGGCTTCCGAACTGTCGGCGGTGACGATCAGCGCCGGCACGGCGCGGCCGAGATAGTCGCGGACTTCGGCGATGGTCGTGGTGCCGAGATCGCCGCCGTCGAGATGCTGGTCGGCAATGACGATGTCGGGCACCCAGTCGGTGTCGCCAAGCATGTCGAGCGCATCGTCGGTCGAGGTCGCGGCCCGCACCAGGCATTGCCAGCGTTCGAGCAGGAAGGTCATGGCTTGCAGCACTTCGATATCGTTCTCGACCAGCAGCACCTTGGTGCCGACATGGAACGGCCGCGCGGCTATGGCC
>NZ_RZPB01000546.1:0-4218 GCF_003998535.1 Mesorhizobium sp. M7A.F.Ca.AU.002.02.1.1
CGCCATCATCAACAAGCAGGATGCCGTACAGCAGCCCTATCCGGGCGATGTCGCCGCCGCTCCGATCGATGGCAGCCATACACAATCGGTCAGCCGCTCCAGCCTCGAGCCGGTCTCGACGCGGCCGCTGCCGCCGCCCGTTGCCCAAGCGCAGCAGGCGCCGGCATCGAAGCCGGTGCGCACCGCATTGGCCCCGGCACCGCATGTCGACAGGACCACGACCGGCACCGTCGCTCCGGCGGCGTCGCCTTTCAAGGTTTCGCAACCTGACGAACCCCGCGTGGCTGCTTCCGGCACTCCGCATGCAACCGAGATCGTCGTCAGGGACGGCGAAACGATCGGCGGCCTGGCGCAGCGCTACAAGGTGCCGTCCGACGTGATCATGAAGGTCAACGGGCTGAGCGCGACCAAGGGGCTGAAGACCGGCCAGAAGCTGGTCATCCCGGCCTATGCCTATTCCAGCAAAGGCGAGGCGAAGGTCGCGGATGCCAAGCCGGCGAAAGACGGCAAGCACAACCTGCCGGCCACTGCGCCGGACAAGGTCGCCGTTCTGCCGCAGCAGCCGAAGCCTAAGGAAGGCAAGTCCGCCGCTCAGGTCGACGCGTCGGCCGCAGCAAACCAGCCCAAGGAGCCCAAGCCGCAGGTTGCCAAGACGACCGGCGCTGCCGGGACCTACACGGTCCAGTCGGGCGACACGATGTCTTCGATTGCCAGGAAGACCGGCGTCGGCGTCGTTGCTCTAAAGCAGGCCAACGGGATGAAGGACGGACTGCTCAAGATCGGCCAGACCCTGAAGGTGCCGGCCGGCGGAACCGCGACCGTCGCCGCTGCCAAGCCGGCCAAGGTCGATCCGGTGACGACGGCCACCACGCAGCCCGCGGCAAAGACCACGCCGTCTGAAACGCTGGCGTCCTACACGCCGCCGAAAAAGGATTCGAAGGTCATCCAGCAGGCCGAGGCCGACGATGCCGTCGCGCCAGACGCCACCGGCATCGGCAAGATGCGCTGGCCGGTGCGCGGCCGCGTGATTTCCGGTTTCGGCTCGGGCAAGGACGGCGTCGATATCGCCGTGCCGACGGGCACACCGGTCAAGGCGGCCGAGAACGGTGTCGTCATCTATGCCGGCGACGGCCTCAAGGAATTCGGCAACACGGTGCTGGTGCGCCACGAGAACGGCCTGGTCACCGTCTACGGCCATGCCAGTTCGATCGAGGTGCAGCGCGGCCAGAAGGTCAAGCGCGGCCAGGAGATCGCGCTGTCGGGCATGAGCGGCACGACGGACTCGCCGAAGCTGCACTTCGAAGTGCGCAAGAATTCGGCGCCAGTCGATCCCTCCGGTTATCTCGAATAGTCGGGGCTGTTTCGAATAGAAGAAAAAAAGCAATTTGCGGGCCGTCTGACCTCCAGTCCGGCCCGCCGGCTCAGCCCGTTCCGAAAGGAGCGGGCTTTTTCAGTTCCGGTGCGACGCGCCAGTCTTCAAGCTTCAAAGATGGTCGCGCAGAGTGTCGGCGATCATGACGCCAAGGCTGCTGGCCTTGACGCCGAGAAGCGTCTCCGCGTCGGAGGAATCGACCAGCAAGGGTTTGTCGAAGAGATAGCTCATCTCGATGAGCTCATGCATGCCCAATGCTTCCATTTCGGAGATGGAATAGGAGCGTGTTCCTGGAATTTCACGGTGAAGCATTGCCGCGGTCGCCCGGATGAGTTCCCGGGGTGGGGCGTGTTGCGATGGAACATGGAACGCCCGTCCCCATTCGCCCGTGTAGCGCGAGGCAGCGACCAGTGTCCTGGCCACGTCCTTCGTGAAGGACCAGGCGTGAGTTGCGTCGAGGTTTCCGATGAAAGCCGTCGGTTTCCCTTCGATTATGGAGGGCAGCGCGACCAGTGAGAAAGAGCTGATCGCGCCATGTCCAAGATAATCGCTGGACCGCACTTCGACGGCCGGCACGTCCGCACGGACCGCCCGCTGCCACATGATCGTCCGGGCGGTTCCTTTCTTCGAAGTCGGATCCAGAGACAGGTCGGAGTGAAGCGGGCTTTCGGCATCTTTGCCATAGCCATAGAGATTTCCGAGCACCACAAGCTTCGCGCCGACCGCTTCGGCAGCCCGCACGGTGCCGTCGATGATTGGGAAGAAGTCGGTCGGCCAGCGGTGATAGGCGGCCATGGCGCACATGAAGATCGCGTCGGCGTTTCGGCTGATACGCGCCAGTTCCGCGGCATTGGTGGCGTCGGACTGCACGGTCCGGACGTTTTGCAGCGCGTTCGAACCGACACTCCGGCTCGTCAAGACAACATCATGGCCTTCTTCGCCCAGAAGCCGCGCGGTCTCGCGACCAACCGGGCCTGCTCCCACAACAACATAGAAACTCATGGCATAACCTCTCATCCAAGTTTTATGGAGAGGCGTAGGTACATAGCCACGGCATTGAAAATCGCGCGGGAATTGCCAAGTCTTGAACAGGTTTTGCCATGAATCGAGAAAGCATGCTCTCGCAAGTCGCCCCGGCCCGATCCCCGTCCGACGTAACATTGGCCTCCCGGCATGTCGAAGCCGGGGTCCATCGTCTGCTCCGGGCGCCACACCATCGCATCATGGTGCATGCAAGTGCCGCGACGCGCTCCTACTGCCATGAGGTTCGACGATATTTCGTCAGGCGCGCCGGCGATATCGACCTGGTGCCCGCCGGTCAGGAGGGTGGGTTCGAGGCTGAGACCCCGTTCGACACGATCGAGATCGCGTTACAACCGGCCTTGATGGAAAGGGTGGCAGCCGAACTTGGCAAGGCGCGCGCATTGCCGCTCGGCACACGTCACCTGCTTCGTGACCAGCGCATCGAACACCTCGCGCGAGCACTGGAGAGCGATCTCAATGCGAAGTCGCCGAGCGGGTCGTTGTTTGCCGACAGCATCGGCGCCGCGCTCGCTGTGAGGCTGCTTGGCCTCGGTGAACCTGATATCGATCGCGCGAACCGGCTGTCGGATACTCAGCTCAAGCGCGTGCTGGAGCATATCGAGGTTGCGCTGCACGAACCCCTATCGATCCATCGACTGAGCCGGGTTGCCGGCGCCAGCAGTTCGCACTTGCGGACATGGTTCAAGGCGGCGACGGGCTTCACCCTGCACCGCTACGTGCTACGGCGTCGCGTCGAACGCGCACGCGTCCTGCTGCAGCAAGGCGATCTCAGCACAAGCGAGGTGGCGGAATTGACGGGCTTCGCGCACCAGTCACATCTGGCGCATTGGATGCGGCGTGAGATCGGCCAAACGCCGCGTGATTTGCGGCGGTCGCAGCCGCCCAAATGATCTTGTCATCGGATGGCGTTGGCGACGCTATCCAACGCATCAGTCCTTCAGCGGTTTGCCGAGCCGGCCAGCCAAATCCTGGGTGAACTGCCAGGCGACGCGGCCCGAGCGGCTGCCGCGCGTCGTCGCCCATTCCAATGCTTCGGCGCGCAGCGTGTCGGGATCGATTGTCAGCCCGTGATGGCGGACATAGCCGTCGATCATGTCGAGATACTCGTCCTGCGAACATTTGTGGAAACCGAGCCACAGCCCGAAGCGGTCGGACAGCGACACCTTTTCCTCGACCGCTTCGGACGGGTTGATCGCGGTCGAGCGTTCATTGTCGATCATGTCGCGCGGCAAAAGATGGCGGCGGTTCGAGGTGGCGTAGAAGATGACATTGGCTGGACGGCCCTCGACGCCGCCTTCGAGCGCTGCCTTGAGCGATTTGTAGGAGGTGTCGTCATGGTCGAAGGAGAGGTCGTCGCAAAACAGGATGAAGCGGAAGGGCGCCGCCTTCAGCAGACCCATCAGCTTCGGCAGCGTGTCGATGTCCTCGCGGTGGATCTCGATCAGCTTCAACGGCAGGTCGGACCTGGCCTTGGCGTTGATCTCCGCATGCACGGCCTTGACCAGCGACGATTTGCCCATGCCGCGCGCGCCCCACAACAACACATTGTTGGCCGGGTAGCCGGCAGCGAAGCGCTCGGTGTTGTCGACAAGGATGTCGCGGACGCGGTCGACGCCACGGATCAGTCCGATGTCGACGCGGTTAACCCTGTGCACCGGTTCCAGATAGCCCGGATCGGCCTGCCAAACGAAGCAATCAGCCTCGCGGAGGTCGGTTTGGGGCACCGGCGGCGGGGCAAGGCGGCTCACCGCTTCGATCAGCCGGTCGAGTTTCTGGTTCAGGGCCTCAATGCTGCTGTCGGT
>NZ_RZPB01000547.1:0-4209 GCF_003998535.1 Mesorhizobium sp. M7A.F.Ca.AU.002.02.1.1
GTGCAGCACCATGCCGCCGATCAGCTGGACATCGAAGGGGCGCATGCCGAGCACGCGGCGCGCGGCCTCGCGGGCGGTGGCGAAGGCCGGCACCAACAGATCGTCGAGCGTGGCGCCGTTGGCGATGTCCTGGCGGAATTTCGCGGTGCGGCCGACCAATTCCTCATCGGAAAGCGCCCGCATCTCGTTTTCCATGGCGTTGATCGCCTCGACACGGGGCCGGGTCGATTTGACCCGACGGTCGTTGGAGGAACCGAAAACCTTACGGGCGAGACCGCCGAGACTGACCATCCAATGGTCCTTTCGATAGAATTCTCAATCTTGAGATGAGCGCCGGGCGGCCCCATCAATTCCACGTGAACGTGGACAAACACAAAAAGCGCCCGGAAAACGGTTCTGGACGCAAAGTCGTTGGACAGATAAGAGGGGGCTCAACTGATGTCAACGCCGCGCTGGCCCTGCTGGCTGCGCCAAATTCCGCCACAATCTGGCCGATCTGGAAGCACCCCTCTTAACAATCCCCACCGGAGTCCCCCTATGTCCCTGTTGTTTCGCCGCGCGTCGCTCGCCAGCCTTGGCTTGGCCGTCGGCCTGTCGGCCCTTTCGCTCTCGCCTGTGATGGCGCAGCAAACCGCTCCCGCTCCAGCGGATGCAGCAGCGCCAGCCGCGGCACCGGTCGATCCCAATAAGGTTATCGCCACGGTCAACGGTCAGCCCCTGACCGAAGCAGATCTGGTGCTTGCCGAAGGGGAATTGTCGCAGCAGTTCGCACAATTGCCGCCCGAGCAGCGCCGTGCCGCCGCCCTTTCGGCTGCCATCGAGATCCGCGTCATGGCCGCCCAGGCGGTCACCACAGGGCTCGACAAGGATCCCGACTTCCAGCGCCGCATGGCCTTCCTGCAGCAGCGCGCGCTGCATGGCGAGATGGTCGAGAAGGGTGTCGTCGACAAGGTCACCGACGCCGAGGTCCGCGCCCGTTACGACCAGGAAATCGCCAACACGCCGCCCACCAACGAGCTGCATGCCCGTCACATCCTCGTGAAGACGAAGGAAGAGGCCGAGGCGATCATCAAGCAGCTCGACGGCGGCGCCGACTTCCAGAAGCTCGCCAACGAGCACACCAGCGATCCGTCAGGCAAGACCAGCGGCGGCGACCTCGGCTGGTTCGGACCTGGCCAGATGGTGCCGGAGTTCGACAAGGCGGCCTCCGCGCTCGAGGTCGGCAAATACACCGAGCAGCCGGTGCAAACGCAGTTCGGCTGGCATGTCATCAAGCTCGAGGACAAGCGCACCAAGCAGCCGCCGGCCTTCGACGACGTCAAGGACCAGGCCAAGCAGGCGGTCATCCGCGACAAGTATTTCGCGCTGGTCAAGTCGCTGCGCGCCGGCGCCAAGGTCGAGATCCCCGACGCCAACCTGAAGAAGGCGGTCGATACGCTGGAAAGCGCCAAGTAAGACTGGCAGCTTTTTGAAAAAGGGGCGCGGCAGCCAGGGGTTGCCGCGCCCTTTTCATTCATTGCCGTCTTTACGAGGCAGGCGCCGCTATGCCTCGCATCACGTAGTTGACGGCCTTGCCGATGGTCGCTTCGTCCTCGTCGAGCCGGTTGGTCAGCAGATGTCTCCAGGCGAAGGAGGCGATCAGGTCGGCGACGACAGCTGAATCGATTTCGGCCGGGATTTCGCCCCTTGCCTTGGCGCGTTCGATGATCTGGGCGGTATGGGACCGTCGGCCCAGTGAGTAGTCGGCAAGGGCCGCGGCCGCGGTCGCGTCCGACTGTGCCTCGGCGATCAGCGACCGGAACACGCTTCCCGACGATGTCTCGCGCCAGTGGGCGAACAGGTTTTTCAGGAAGCCGACGAGATCCTCCTCCAGCCGCCCGGTATCGGGAACATCGACGCGCTTCTGGCGCTGGTAGACCTCAAGCAGCAACGCCGCCTTGCTCGGCCACCAGCGATAGATGGTGGGTTTGCCGGCGCGGGCCCGCCGCGCCACCGCCTCGATCGAGAAACCGGCATAACCGGCTTCGACCAGTACGGTCTCGGCGGCTTGGAGAATGGCCTCGGCGCTGTCGGGATTGCGCCGCGCACCGATCGATCTGCGCGCCGGATCGGCGTCCTCGGCCATCTCTGTCGTCCTCGCCAAACACTTCGCCGGCAATATAGGTGACCCGACGCTCAAACGAAACGGCGCGTTTTCAAGCTTCTGGAGACTGGCTAGTCGGGGCAGGGGTTGGTCGTTTTCTGGGAACCTTACCGGCGTGTTGGTTGGCGAGGTCCCAAAAGCAAAACCCGCCGGGACGGCGGGTCACTGGTGCAAATCAGCACCATGGACGAAAATGTAGCATAGCTGCTCTCACCCTGTCAAGAATAAATTCCTATTGAGATGAACGCGGCCGGCGCAAACTGGCTGACACCGCCGGACCGGCCGTCGGACGATGTCTACTGCATGGCTTGCGACGTCTCGGAGCCCTGCTCCCAGGGGCGAGTTCGAGCTCCCGGACAAGAGCGACGAAAACGCCCTTGCGCCGGCGCGGTCTATCGGGCAAACCGGCCTTCCCTTGCGATTTTCCCGCCCGAGGCCTCCATGTCCACGACGATTTCGCCGCTTGCGCCGAAGAAATACCCGAAAATGCCAGAAATCGAGGGGGTGCGCATCGCCACCGCCGAGGCAGGGATAAAGTACAAGGGCCGCACCGATCTTTTGACCATGGTCTTCGATGAAGGCACTGCGGTCGCCGGCGTGTTCACGAAATCGAAATGCCCCTCGGCGCCGGTCGATTTCTGCCGGCAGAATCTCGGCGCGGGCAAGGCGCGGGTGCTGGTCGTCAATTCCGGCAACGCCAATGCCTTCACCGGCAAGAAGGGCCGCGAGTCGACCGCACTGACCGGCGAGGCGGCGGCGAAGGCGGCCGGCTGCACGGCAGCGGAGGTTTTCATGGCCTCGACCGGCGTCATCGGCGAGCCGCTCGACACCAGCAAATTCAGCCATCTGCTCGCGGGGCTGGTCAGCAAGGGCAAGCCCGAGCTGTGGACCGAAGCGGCAAAGGCGATCATGACCACGGATACCTATCCGAAAGTGGCGACCGCGACCGTCAAGCTCGGCGACACCGATGTCACCATCAACGGCATTTCCAAGGGCGCCGGCATGATCGCGCCCGACATGGCGACGATGCTCTCCTTCATCGCCACCGACGCGCCGATCGCCGCACCTGTCCTGCAGGATCTGTTGTCGCGCGGCACGGCCAAGACTTTCAACGCGGTCACCGTCGACAGCGACACCTCGACCAGCGACACGCTGCTGATCTTCGCCACCGGCAAGGCCGCCAGGCGCGGCGCGCCGGAGATAACCGATCCCAAGGATGCCCGTCTCGGCACGTTCCGCCGGGCGCTCGGCAAGGTGCTGAAATCGCTGGCGCTGCAGGTGGTGCGCGACGGCGAAGGCGCCCGCAAGCAGGTCGAAGTCACCGTCACCGGCGCCAAATCGGCGCGCTCGGCCAAGCGCATCGCGCTGTCGATCGCCAATTCGCCGCTGGTCAAGACGGCAGTCGCCGGCGAGGACGCCAATTGGGGCCGCGTCGTCATGGCCGTCGGCAAGGCCGGCGAACCCGCCGATCGCGACCGGCTGTCGATCTGGTTCGGCGACAACAGGCTGGCGCATGAAGGCGAGCGCGACCCCGGCTATTCCGAGGCGGCGACGTCGGCCTACATGAAGCGCGACGATATCCGCATCCGCGCCGATATCGGCATTGGCCGCGGCAAGGCGACGGTGTGGACCTGCGACCTCACCAAGGAATATGTCGCCATCAATGGCGATTACCGGAGCTGACGGTTTTGAGCTCCAGGCATCCGGCAAGCATGCTCGCGATCGTGCGCCGTTACGAGGCGGCCGGCTTTCGCGCCTGGCCGGCGGCCGCCGTCCACTATGACGGCACCTGGGTGGTGCGGCTGACCGCCGGCCATCCGGCCAAGCGGCTGAACTCGGTCAATCCGCTCGATCCCGGCGACATCCAGCACATTGCCGACCGTATCGGCCGGGCCAGCCGCCGTTTCGATGCCTATGGCAGGCCGCTGACATTCCGCATGTCGCCGTTGTCGGGTCCCGATCTTGCCAGTCATCTCGACCGTGAGGGATGGAGCCGGTTCGACGAGTCGCTGGTCATGCGGCTGCCGCTGGCCGATGCGCAACTCGACGCTGCCATGGACCAGATC
>NZ_RZPB01000548.1:0-4198 GCF_003998535.1 Mesorhizobium sp. M7A.F.Ca.AU.002.02.1.1
AATGTCCGCATTTCCACCATCATGGGCGCGGTCGGCGGCGGCGGTATCGGCGAGGAGTTGAAGCTGTCGATCTCGCGCGGCTTCGGCGCCAAGACGATAGCCCTCGTGCTGCTCCTGTTCACGACGATCTTCATCGTCGACCAGTTCTCCGCCTGGCTGCGCCGCAAGCTGGTCGGCGAGCAGGCTTTCGTGATGAGCGCTTGACCATGGCCACCATGACCGCCGATCAGATCCAGTCGATCGAAGAGCGCTTCCCGCAGGTGTTCCAGCGGCCGTTCCACAAGCGCTTCGGGCCGCTGATGCTGCTTGGCGGCATCTTTCTCTACCTGCTGTACGCCTTGTGGTTCTTCAACCTGCCGCAGGTCATGCGGGAATCGCACTGGGAGCGCCTGCCGCTGTTCCTGACCCAGTGGATCAGCTACGACGTGCAGCCGATCTTCCGCCTCGATGAACCGCAGATCACTGCCAAATATCCACGCTTCTCCGTGCTCGGCCCGAACCCGGATCCGGACTGGGTCAAGACCAATGCCGATGGTTCGGTGACGATCCTGATCGACGGCACCGCCAAGTCGATCACCTTCACCAAGACGCAAGCGACGATAACTGCCAACGGTGAGACTGTCGCGGTCGCGCTCGGCACCGGCAAGCCGCTGATCTCGGGACCGGTTCCCGGCTGGATCACCGCGCATGAGGATGAGGTGGTCGCCGACATGGGCTTTGCCGGCGAGTCCCGCGTCGCCGTTGACCGCGTCAGGATACGCAAGCGGTTTCTAGGCTGGGCAAATTTCGTCTTCGACACGCGTTCGCCTTTCTTCGGCAAGTCGGCAAGCGAAGTCGCTTCGCTGATCGTCTCCGGGCCGGAACTGAAACCGGGCACGTCAAATCTGGCGCTGGCCGGCGACAACATCTGGAACAACGCCCAGTGGCAGCATGGCGATGTCTGGACGAAGCTCCTGCAGACCATCGTCATGGCCTTTCTCGGCACCATGCTGGGCGGCATCGTCGCCTTCCCGCTGGCCTTCTTCGCCGCCCGCAACATCACGCCCAGCCGGCTGGTCAACCAGGTGCTCAAGCGCTTCTTCGATTTCATGCGCTCCATCGACATGCTGATCTGGGCGCTGTTCTTCACCCGCGCCTTCGGGCCGGGACCGCTGGCTGGCAGTGCGGCGATCTTCTTCACAGAGGTCGGCACGCTCGGCAAAACCTATTCCGAGGCGCTGGAGAACATCGACGACAGGCCGCGCGAGGGGATTACCTCGACCGGAGCCAACGGCCTCCTGGTGCAGCGCTACGGCGTGCTGCCGGAAGTGGTGCCGGTGTTCATCAGCCAGACGCTCTATCAGTGGGAATCCAACACCCGCGGCGCCACCATCATCGGCGCTGTCGGCGCCGGCGGCATCGGCCTGAAACTGTGGGAAGCGATGCGCACCAACTCAAACTGGGCCAACGTCTTCTACATGGTGCTGCTGATCTTGGCCGTCGTCTTCATCTTCGACAACATCTCCAACTTCCTGCGCCGCCGGCTGAGCCAGACGATCCACGACTACAACAGGATCCAGGCTGAGCAGGGGTAGGCTTGTGATGCAGACGCGCAAGTCGTCTCGACCGGCGCCAAAGGATCGACCCCCACTCCGTCGAGCTTCGCTCGACACCTTGTATCTACACGAGAGAGATTTCGTGGGATTAGAGCGATTGAGCCAAGGTCCGGGTGGCCGCCCGGACCTTGGCTTGGCGAAGTCGCCCGTACCACCTGAGGTTACAGCCGCGGGAGAGCTTGGGATCTTCGCCTTCATCACGCACGACCGAACAGTCGCTTGGTTCCAACCGTACGCACAAGGCAGGTTACCGTGAACAGGATTATTTGTGGAGTTGATGTTTCGAAAGATTGGCTGGACGCGCATGTCTGGCCTGGCGGAGCGGCAGCGCGCTTCGCCAACGACGCGGCGGGGATCGCAGCTCTTTGGCTGTTCTGCCGCAGCCATGACGCAGTCCTTGCGGTGATGGAGGCATCGGGCGGCTATGAACGGCTGGGATTCATGCTCTTGTGGGCGCACGGCATGCCGTGCGGCGTGGTCAATGCCAAGAGCGTGCGCCGTTTCGCCGAGGCGATGGGCTATCTTGAGAAGACCGACAGGATCGACGCCGCTGTCATCGCCCACTACGGCGCAGTCAAGAACACTGTGCCGACGCCACCGCCAAGCGCCGCCCAGCAGCGGCTTGCCGCGTTGGTTGGCCGGCTTTGCCAGATTGTCGGCGATGCGACCATCAACAAGCAGCGTAGAAGTGCCGCACGCGACGCCGAGGTATGCGCCAGCATCGAGGCGATGCTGGCCTTCCTCAAGCGCGAGCAACGGCGCCTGGAAGGCGAGATTGCCTCGATGATCGATGACGATCCGCTGTGGGCCAGGCTGGAGCAGGCCTTTCGTTCGCTGAAGGGCGTGGCCGGACGCACCGTCGCCCGCCTGATGGCCGAACTGCCCGAGATCGGCCTCATCTCCAACAAGGCCATCGCCAAGCTGGCAGGCCTCGCTCCCTTCGCCAACGATAGCGGCAAGCGCACCGGCAACAGGCATGTGCGCGGCGGACGCGCCGGGCCGCGTGGCATCCTCTTCATCGTCGCAGCCATCGTGGCCAAATTCGATCCCAATCTCAAAGCTTTCGCTCAACGGTTGCAACAGGCGGGAAAGCCAAAAATGCTCATCCGCATCGCACTCGCCAGAAAACTCCTCGTCATCCTCAATGCAAAAGCACGCGATGCGCGCAACGAGTTCGCGAGTGCAACTTGACACCCCAGATAGTCGCTCTCCCCCGATCGACGGGGTAGAGGAAAGCGCCAGGCTGTCCGAGCCGACGCCTGTCCTCTTAGGCCGAGTGTCCCCCAGGCCGAGGCTTCCTTCCTCTCCCTCCGGAGGGGGGAGAGAGGTGGCTCGGCGAAGCCGAGACGGAGTGGGGGAACCACCTGGCAACCGCCGCGAACGCAAATAGAAAATGGGCCAGGGCGCCTAAGCCGCCTTCTTCCACCCGCTCTTGATATGCCTATACCCCTCCCGATAAACCGCTTCCGGGGTCTCTGAAAAATCCCGCCACACCTTGGTCGCCGCCGCCAAATCCTTGAGTGAGCGGCCGAACGCCTCGATCGTCAGCCAATCGTCATAGCCGCTCTTGCGGATGGCGGAAAACGTTTCGGTCCACGGAATGTTGCCGCGCCCCGGCACGCCGCGATCATTCTCCGAGATATGGATATGCACGACATTCCTGCGGTGTTTCGTGTAGGCGCCGATCGGGTCGGCCTCCTCGATATTGGCGTGGAAGGTGTCGTACATCGCCTTGATGTGCGGCCGGTCGATGGCGTCGATATGCTCCGACAGGTCCGCCATCGTGTTGAGCAGGTAGCATTCGAAGCGGTTCAGCGCCTCGAGCCCGATGGTGACGCCCTTGTTGCCGGCATGGTCGCCGATGGCGCGCTGCGAGCCGACGGAGCGCTTCTTCTCCGCGGCCGTCGGCCCAGAGCCGGAAAAGGACCCGAGCGTCGAATGCAGAGGGCCGCTCAGCGTGCTGGCGCCAAGCGCCTGCGCGCAGTCGATCGCCCATTTCATGTAGTCGACACCGGCCTTGCGGGTTGCCGCGTCGGCCGCGATCAAATTCATCGCCGGATCGCCCATGGCCGAAACCGCAGTCCGCTCCAGCCCGATGCGGTCGAGCAGATCGCCGAGCTTTCTATAATCGTCCGGCGTGCCGGCGAAGATCGGTATCTCGACGCCATCGAAACCGGTCGCCTTGATGTCGCGCAGCAGCGGCTCGTGTTTCTTCGACACCGCCGTCGTCCACAAGAACATGCACATGCCGATTTTCATCGACGCCCCCTCCCCTTAGATTCCTCGGATCGCCGGGGTGTTGAGATTCAGGTCAGGCCAAGCCGAAAACGGCTGGTTCCGAGAACCGGAGCGGAGCGTACTTTTGGGTACGTGAGCACCGGAAGCGCAGGAAACGGCCGTTTGCAGGCCGGCCTCACCTGAATCTCAGCGCCCCTTGGACTAGAGCTTCGTCCACGCCCCGTTCTTCTTCGACGACTTCACGCAAGCCTCGATGAAGGCCATGCCCTCGACGCCGTCCTGTATGGTCGGGAAGACGACATCCTTTGCCGGCTTGCCGCCCTTGCGGCGTGCCGCCCGGATGGCGCGTGCGGCCTCCTGGTAGA
>NZ_RZPB01000549.1:0-4196 GCF_003998535.1 Mesorhizobium sp. M7A.F.Ca.AU.002.02.1.1
GTCATAGATACTGGCCTCGACGAAGCAGCGCGATCCGGCAACGCAGCTCTGGCCGGCGGCCGCGAAGATGCCGGAGACGACGCCGTTGACGGCATGGTCGAAGTCGACGTCGGCAAAGACGACCTGAGGTGATTTCCCGCCAAGCTCCATCTGGCACGAAACCAGGTTTGCGGCCGCGTTGGTGGCGATCCGCCGGCCAGAGCTGCGTTGCCGGATCGCGCTGCTTCGTCGAGGCCAGTATCTATGACCGTTTCGTCGACGCGCTGGTCGAGCGCGCCAGGCGGGTCAGGGTGGGCCACCCCCTGAATGACGATACCGACATGGGTCCGCTGGCGCTGTCGGCACAACTTGCCAAAGTTGAAAGCTACGTCGCCTCGGGCGTCCATCAGGGGGCGAGGATCGCGGCCGGTGGCCGCAGACCGCAATCGGCCGCGCTCGCGGAAGGCTGGTATTTCGAGCCGACCGTCATGGTCGACGCCCGCAACGACATGGACTTCATGCAGGAGGAAATCTTCGGTCCGGTCGTCGGCGTCATCCCCTTCTCGTCGGAAGAGGAGATGACCGCGCTCGCCAATGACACGCGCTACGGACTGTCCTCCGGCATCTGGACCAAGGACATCGACCGCGCGCTGCGCTTTGCCCGCAATGTCGATGCCGGAACCGTCTGGATCAACACCTATCGCGCCTCGTCGTTCATGTCGGCCAATGGCGGCTTCAAGGAAAGCGGCTATGGCCGCAGGGGAGGCTTCGACGTGATGGAGGAGTTCTCGCGGCTGAAGAACATCATGATCGATTATTCCGGGCTCATGCAGGACCCATTCGTCATCCGCCTGCGCTGAGCATCACCCACACCGACCACAAAGGACGGGACAACAGAAATGAAATTTGCAGTGTCGCTGACCATGGAGCGCTTCTCGCCCGACATGCCGATGTCGAAGGTGAAGAGCAATCTGCTCGAGCTGGCGCAGATGGCCGACGCGGGCGGCTTCGAGACGCTGTGGACGGCAGAGCATCATACGATCGAGTGCACCATCTCGCCCAATCCGTTGATGACCCTGACCTGGCTGGCGCAGCACACGCAGCAGATCCGGCTTGGCACCTCGACGCTGGTGGCGCCGTACTGGAGCCCGATCCGGCTGGCTGGCGAAGCCGCCCTTTGCGATCACCTGACCGGCGGCAGGCTGGAGTTCGGCATAGCCCGTGGCTCCTATCAATACGAGTTCGACCGCATGGCCGGCGGCATGCCGCAGCAGGAGGGTGTCGCCTATCTCAAGGAACTGGTGCCGGCAGTGAAGAAACTGTGGGCCGATGATTATGCGCATGACGGCCACTATTGGAAGTTTCCGCTGGCCGCGGGCGTGCCCAAGCCATTGCAGACGCCGCATCCGCCGATCTGGGTGGCGGCACGTGACCCCGGCACATTCGACTGGGCCGTAGGCATCGGTGCCAACATCCTGTCGACGCCGCTTTCAGCGCCCGCGGCCGAGATTGCCGTGCTCGGCGAAAAATTTCGCAAGGCGGTCGCCGACCATCCGGAAGTGCCGCGCCCACGCCTGATGATGCAACGCCGCACCTGCATCTACGATCGCCCGGAGGACTGGGAAGTCGCGGTCCGCCACGCCATCGACTACGGGCGCTCCTTCGAGAACCTCTTCCAGAACATCGGCACGGTAAAGAACGGTTTCCCCGAGGCTGTGCCTTATGAAAGCGTCAAGGGCAAGGACAACTACAATCCCGAGAGCATCCGCAAGAACCTGATGTTCGGCACGCCCGACGAGATCATCGAGAAGCTTGAGGACTACGAGGCCGCCGGCGTCGACCAGTACTGCCTGGGGCTGACCTTCAACCTACCGTTCGAGCTGCAGAAGAAGACGATCCGGCTGTTCGTCGACGAGGTCATGCCGCACTTCGCGGCACGCAATCGCACCAGGGCTGTCGTTGTGGGGCACTGATGGCGATGGCGACCGGTTTCTTCGTCCACGGCGATGTGGCGCTCAACTATCGTGTCGACGGGAACGGGCCACAGAAGCTGGTCTGCATCCATGGCGTCGGCTCCTATCTGGAAGCGTGGCGCGGCGTCGTCGCTCGCCTGCCGGATCAGTTCACCGTGCTCACATTTGATCTGCGTGGCCATGGCGGGTCGGCGCGCATCAAGGGACGCTACGAGATTGATGACTTCGTCGGCGATACGCTGGCGCTGGCCGATCATGCTGGCTTTGCGCGCTTTCATCTTGCCGGCTTCTCGCTGGGCGGCCTTATAGCCCAGCGCCTGGCACTGACCCATCCCGATCGGCTTCAAAAGCTGGTGCTGCTGGCGACCGTCGCCGGGCGCTTGCCGGAAGAACGGCAGGCGGTTCTGCGTCGTCTCGCCGCTTTGACCGCCAGCCAGCCGAGTGCGCACCATGCCGCGTCGCTCTCGCGGTGGCTGACCGAGGAGTTTCAGGAGCGCAACCCGGATGTGATCGCCGAGCTGCATCGGCGCGACGCCGAGAACGATCCTGCGTGCTACGCCGCCGCTTACCGGGTTCTGGCCGAGACAGATTTCGGCGGCATCCTCGACCAGATCAGGTCGCCGACACTGATCGTGACGGGGGAGGACGACCAGGGATCCAACCCGCGCATGGCGCGTCATATGCACGACCAGATCCGCGGCTCGCGGCTCGAGATCCTGCCGGGGTTGCGGCATTCGATCCTGATCGAAGCGCCCGGGTCGGTCGCTGGCCTGATAGCGGATTTCCTGGATGACCACTCACGACGGGCAGGGGCGACCAGCCATGGATAGCAAATTGCAGAAAGCCGGCGAGGCAGTCCGCCGCAAAGTACTGGGCGACGACTATGTCGACCGCGCAATCGGCAATGCCGACGACTTCTCCAGGCCCCTCCAGGACATGCTCAACGAGTATTGCTGGGGCACATGCTGGACTGACGCCGCGCTCGATCTCAAGCAGCGCAGCCTGCTCAATCTCGGCATGCTTGCGGCACTGGGGCGCATGCATGAATTCGGCGTGCATTTTCGAGGTGCGATGCGCAACGGGCTTGGCGACGACGAGCTGCGGGCGGCCCTGATCCAGATCGCGGTCTATTGCGGCGTTCCGGCAGGTGTCGAGGCCTTCCGTGTCGCGCGTGCGGTGCGCGACGAAGCCAAGGCCGACACGCCATGACAAGCGTTTCGCGACCGTCGGCTTACCTTCGTTCCGAGCAATCGGCGCGGCAAACCTCCTCTGCCTCGCCGGAAGACGGCGACGGCAGTCTCATTTCTAAATTAGCAACAACAACAAGGGGAACGGTGCACATGAAAACATCTCTGAAATTGGCGACATTGGCGGCTTCGCTTGCCCTGACATTGACGACGCTTCCGGCTCAGGCCGGCGCGGTGCTGGACCGTGTCGTGGCGGCCGGAACTCTCAAGGTCGCAACTGACGCCAACTGGGCGCCGCAGTCCTTCCTCAATGCCAGCAACGAGCTGGACGGCTTCGACATCGATGTCGCCAAGGAGATCGGCAAGCGCATCGGCGTCAAGGTCGAGTTCGTGACGCCGGGCTGGGACATCATCACCGCCGGCAACTGGGTCGGCCGCTGGGACATGCATGTCGGCTCGATGACGCCGACGAAGAAGCGCGCCGAGATCTTCGATTTTCCCGCTGTGTACTACTACACGCCAGCAGCGGTTGCGGTTCACAAGGACAGCAAGGCCAAATCGTTGAGCGATCTGGATGGCAAGGTTGTCGGCGCGACGACGACATCGACCTTCGAAGCCTATGCCAAGAAGGATCTGACGCTCGACGCGGCCGGTGCGCCGCCATTCGAATACAAGCTCAACCCGAAGGAAGTGCACTCCTACGAGAACTCCACCACCGCTTTCGACGATCTGCGGGTCGGTGACGGCGTTCGGCTCGATGCCGTCGTCTCGTCGCAGCCCAGCATCGTCGATGCCGTGAAAGCCGGTTATCCGATCAGGCAGATCGGCGATCCGGTGTTTTATGAGCCCCTGGCTGTCGCAATCGAACACGGTGACCCGGAATTCTCGGCCAGGATCGCCGATGCCGTGAAGGCCATGAAAGGCGACGGAACGCTGAGCACGCTCTCCAGGAAATGGTACGGGGTCGACTACTCGGTCGTAAAGTAGTTCCGACGTTCGCTGGCGGCTCGCCTGTGCGGGCCGCCGACCATTCGAAGGGACAGGCTATGCTCTACCC
>NZ_RZPB01000054.1:0-15653 GCF_003998535.1 Mesorhizobium sp. M7A.F.Ca.AU.002.02.1.1
AGCCCAGCCCCTCGCGCATCAGCATATGCTTGGTGCGCACATCCGTCAGCCGCCAGGTACGGTAGGCATAGACGCCGAAGTCGCGCCCCTTGGTGCGCTCCGACTGGTCGGTGACGACAAGTTGGGTGTGTTCGCGCGCATCCTCGATCGCCACCGGTTTCGGCAGCAAGGCCAGCGGGTGGGTGGGCGCGGCGGCCAGCACGATCGACATGAAGCCGATGCGCACAAGGTTCACGTCGACATCGCCCAGCAGGCCGCCAATGCCAAGGTCGGCCTGACCGCTGACGACATGGTCGGGGATCAGGCCGAGCGTGCCGATGTGCAGCCGCAGCATCACGGTCGGAAACTGCGCCTCGAATGCCTTCAGCACCCGAACCAGCACCGGTGACGGCAGCGTCGCGTCGACCGACAGCGCGACCTCGGCCTCGAGCCCCTGGTGGTGGCCGTCGACGCGCGAGCGGATGCGCTGCAGCACGCCGATCATGCGCCGTGCGTCCTCCAGCATTGCCCGGCCGATCTCCGTCAATTGCGGCTCGCGCGTGCCCTCGCGCTCGAACAGTTTCAGCCCAAGCTGCGCCTCGAGATTGGCGATGCCGTAGCTGATGACGGACTGTGCCCGGTTGAGCTTGCGGCCGGCGGCCGAGAAGCTGCCGGCTTCGGCGACTGTCACAAAGATCTGAAGTTGATCGAGCGTCGGGTTGGGCTGCATCGTTATATCCAACTTATGGATGGATCGTATAGAAAATATACCAGTTTATTGAATGGATCGAAAGCCCCATATCTGGCGGGACAAATCATTCCAACCGCTGGAGAGAGCCCAAAATGTCCATTCTTCTTGTCACTTCGAGCCCGCGCGGCGCTGCCTCGCATTCGACCCGCATCGCCACCGAATTCGCCGAAAAGCTCGTCGCCGCCGATCCGTCGAACACGCTCGTCGTGCGCGACCTCGTCGCCAATCCGTTGCCGCACATCGATGCCGACTATGCGACGGGCATCTATACCCCGGCCGAAGCGCGCACCCCGCGCCAGGCTGAAGTCGTCGGCGTCTCCGATGTCGTGCTCGACGAGCTATTCGCCGCCGACACGGTGATCCTGGCCACCGGCTTCATCAACTTCAACATCTCCTCGACCCTGAAGTCATGGGTCGACCACATCTCCCGCTCCGGCAAGAGCTTTGCCTATGGCGAGAACGGCCCCAAGGGTCTGGTCACCGGCAAGAAGGTCTATATCGTGCTGGCTTCCGGCGGCATCTATTCGGAAGGTGCGGCCGTGCAGTTCGATCACGCCATTCCCTACCTGCGTGGCGTGCTCGGCTTCCTCGGCATGACCGATGTCGATGTCATCCGCATCGAAGGTGTCGGCATGGGCCCTGACGCGGTGACAGCAGCGCTCGCCAAGGCGACCGCCAAGGTCGACGCCGTCGTGGCCGCCAGCCGGGACGTCGCGGCTGCCGCATAAGGCGCTGCGGCCACCCACCCGAAATTGAAAAAGGCAGGCGCGTACGCGCCTGCCTTTTTCTTGGCGGCGCGACAAAGTTACGTGTGGAAAATGGATGTATTGCGTTGGATAAATTGCAGCGCAACGCCATTGGTTATTCTGCTGTTCTGCGTTATCGGTCGCCGATGTTCCTTTCCGTCGCTACAACGCAACGTCCGGCCACAGATCTCGGCTTCTTGCTGCACAAGCACCCCGAACGTCTGCACGAGACTGACCTATCCTTCGGCAAGGCTTGGCTGTTCTATCCGGAAGCGACCGACGAGCGTTGCGAGGCCGTACTTCTGCTAGACGTCGACCCTATAGGGCTAGTGCGAGGCAAGGGGCAGGCAGAAGGCTTGTTGGACCAGTATGTGAACGACCGCCCGTATGCGGCATCGTCCTTCCTGTCAGTGGCATTGAATAAGGCGCTGCGAACCGCGATGACCGGCATATCAAAGGAACGCCAGCAACTGGCCGACAGCGACCTGCCGCTCGAAACCGTGGTGACCCCGCTGCCGATGCGCGGCGGCGAGGCTCTCGTGCGGGGTCTGTTCGAACCCTTGGGATGGTCCGTTGACCTGACACCGATCGAAACTATTGGATCCAACACAGGCGGCCCCCGATACGGTCATCTTAGGCTGACCGGCACCGGCCGGCTAAGCAGCCTGCTCAATCACCTCTATGTCCTGATCCCGGTGATGGACGACGCCAAGCACTACTGGGTTGGCGAGGCCGAGATCGACAAGCTGCTGTCCAAAGGCGAAGGCTGGCTGGAAAACCACCCAGCCAAAGACCTAATCGTGCGCCGTTATCTGCGCAACCGGGGTGCGTTGGCCCGCATCGCCCTAGAGCGACTGGCTCCCGAGACGGCTGGTGAGGCCCTGCCTCCCGAAGCCCGGATTGCGCCCGAGGAAGCGCTCGAGGCGCCCATCCGACTGAATGACCTGCGCATGGACGCAGTGGTCCGAGCCATCCGCGCGACCGGCGCGACCAGTATTGCAGATCTGGGATGCGGCGAAGGCAAGCTTCTCTATCGGCTCGTGCGCGAACGATGGGTCCACAAGATGTTCGGACTCGACCCTGCCGTTCGTGAGCTGGAACGGGCTGCCAAGCGTCTCAAGCTGAACGAGTTCGGCGGACCGCCCGAAGGCCGTGTCACGCTGATGCATGGATCGCTGACATATCGCGACAGCCGCTGGGCAGAAGCTGATGTTGCCGTGTTGGTGGAGGTCATCGAGCATCTCGACGAAGACAGATTGCCCCTAATCGAACGTGTTGTCTTCGGCGAGACGGCGCCCAAAACCGTGATCGTGACCACGCCCAACGCCGATTATAACGCCTTGTTTCCCAATCTGGCTCCCGGCGCCTTTCGCCATCCGGATCACCGTTTCGAATGGAGCCGCGTTCGGTTTGAAGCCTGGGCGGCCCGGATCGGCAAGGCCTATGGCTACAGCGCCGCATTCAGCGACATCGGAGCCGTGCACCCAGTCCTGGGGGCGCCGACACAGATGGCGGTGTTCACCCGATGAGAGAGCCCGACAAGACCGATCTCGCCATCCCTGACTTCGCCCTGGTCGTGCTGATCGGATCGACGGGATCAGGCAAGTCGACCTTCGCCGCCAGGCACTTCCTGCCGACAGAAATCATCTCCTCGGATCGCTGCCGCGCGCTAGTCAGCGACAACGAGACTGATCAGGATGTCTCGGCAGATGCCTTCGATTTGGCGCGCGAGATTGCCAGCAAACGGCTCAAGTATCGCAAGCTGGCCGTCATCGATGCCACCAACGTGCGAGCCGCTGACCGCAAGGCCTGGATCGAACTTGCGCGCAAGTGGCACACCTTGCCGGTCGCCGTGGTCATCGATCCAGGTGTCGACGTCTGCGTCGCTCGCAACGCGTTGCGACCCGACCGGCCGTTCGGCGCCGGCGTGGTCCAGCGCATGACCACCGAAATTCGCAAGGGCCTCGGCGGGCTGCAACGCGAAGGTTTCCGCCAGGTCTGGAAGCTTACCAGCGAGGCCAGTATCGACACCGCCAGGGTCACGCGCCAGCCATTGTGGACCGACAAGCGCGACCACCACGGTCCGTTCGATATCATAGGCGACATCCACGGCTGCGCCGATGAACTTCAGGCCTTGCTCGCTCAACTCGGTTACAGCGTCGCCTGGTCCGAGGATCATGGCGAACGAATCGTCGCTGTGACACCGCCGGAAGGCCGCAAGATCGTCTTTGTCGGCGACCTCGTCGATCGCGGTCCCAACGTGCCCGACACCTTGCGCATCGCCATGAGCATGGTCGCGGCCGGAGCCGCCTACTGTGTCCAGGGCAATCACGAACGCAAGCTCAGCCGCTGGCTGGAGGGCCGCAAGGTGACGATTGCCCACGGCCTGCAACAAACCATCGATCAGCTGGACGCTCAGGATCGCGGCCTGCGAGAGGCTTTGCCGGCCTTCCTCGACAGCCTGCGCAGCCACGTCTGGCTGGATGACGGACGCCTCGCCGTCGCCCATGCCGGCCTCAAGGAAGAGATGATCGGACGTGGCTCCGGCGCTGTGCGCGAGTTCGCCCTCTATGGCGAAACCACTGGCGAAATCGACGAATTCGGCCTGCCCGTCCGTGCCGATTGGACTGCCGCCTATCGCGGCAAGACCGCCGTGGTCTACGGGCACACGCCGGTGCTGTCGGCCGAATGGGTCAACAACACGCTGTGTATCGACACCGGTTGCGTGTTCGGCGGCAAACTGACGGCCTTGCGCTGGCCGGAACGCGAACTGGTCGAGGTGCCGGCAATCCAGACTTGGTCCGAACCGGTGCGCCCACTAGGTGGATCCTCCGGTCTGGGCAGATCGGCACAGGCCGACGCCGACGGGGTGCTCGACTATGAGGATGTCTCTGGTCGACGTTGGATCGAGACCGAACTGAGGGGCCGGGTCGTTGTGGCCGAGGAGAACGCGTCGGCAGCACTTGAGGTGATGAGCCGTTTCGCATTGTCGCCGCAGTGGTTGATGTATCTGCCACCGACGATGTCGCCATCGGAGACCAGCAGCCAAAGCGGCTGGCTGGAGCGCCCCGAGGAGGCCTTCGCCCATTTCCGCGAGCGTGGCGTCACCCAAATCGTTTGCGAGGAGAAGCACATGGGTTCGCGGGCAGTCATCGCGCTGTGCCGAGACGCACAGGCGGCGCGCGACCGGTTCGGGGTCCCTGGCGACGAGACCGGCGCGATCTGGACCCGGACCGGACGCTCCTTTTTCAACGGCACTGGCATGACGGAGGGCCTGCTCGCCCGCCTCCGCGCCAGAGTCGAGGCTGTGGACCTATGGAAGGAATTGAACAGCGATTGGCTGCTGCTGGACGCCGAGATCATGCCCTGGTCGGCCAAGGCCAGCAGCCTGATTGAAAGCCAGTATGCACCAGTAGCGACGTCTGCGGCCGCAGGCCTCCAAGCCAGTCGCGAGGCGCTGGCCCGTGCGATGGCGCGTGGCATCGATGCGGCCTCGCTGGACGCTCGCCTTGAGGACCGGGCCGCGCGCGCGGCCAGATACGCTACCGCTTGGGCGCCTTACGTGTGGCCTGTCTCGGGCATCGAGGACCTGAAGGTCGCACCATTCCACCTGCTCGCCAGCGAGGGACGTGTCTGGTTCGATCATGACCACGTTTGGCACATGACACTTGCAGAGCGCCTGGCTGCCGGCGTGGTAACGCGAACACAATGGCGGGTGGTAGATCTGGCCGACGCCGGCGCTTGTGCCGAGGCTGTTGCCTGGTGGGAGACGCTGACCGGCTCGGGCGGCGAAGGCATGGTGGTGAAGCCGCGCGACTTCGTCAGCCGGAACAAGAAGGGGGTTATCCAGCCGGCGCTGAAGGTGCGCGGCCGGGAGTATCTGCGCATCATATATGGCCCTGAATACGACGCACCGGACAATCTCGTGCGCCTGCGGGAACGAGGCTTAGGTGGCAAGCGTAGTCTGGCGCTCCGGGAGTTCGCGCTCGGTCACGAGGCGCTGAAGCGGTTTGTCGCCAGGCAGCCCCTACGGCGTGTCCACGAGTGTGTTTTCGGCGTCCTGGCGCTGGAGAGCGAGCCAATAGATCCAAGGCTGTAGTCTAGACTACCCAATGAAATGCCTGAGCAACCCCGCCGAAGCGACCCCGATCAGCACGGTCGGCAGCATGGAAAACCGCGTGGCGGCTGCCAGAGTAACAGCCAGCGCCAGAAGATCCGCCGGGGACTTCGATACGAAGGCCGGTGCGATGACAGAGATCAGCACGCAGCCGGGCGCAGCTTCCATCACAGCCGTGGCACGGGCGCCCAGCGTGCGGTTGCGTAGGACGACATAGCCGCCGATCCGCGTCAGATAAGTGACGCCGGCCATCAGCACGATGGTGAGAAGGGTCACGGCATCAATCATGCATCACCTGCCATCAGCCAGGCCGCGACCAGACCCGACATGGCGCCGGCGGCGACATACCAGGCACCGGGAACGAAGAGATAGACCAGTGCTGCAACGCCCAGGCTGACCAGCCAGGGCCGCGCCGCCGCCATACCCGTCCACATGCCGCGCATCAGCACCAGGAAGACAGCCGGGAACGCCATGTCAAAACCATAGGTCTCGACATGGCCAAGCATCGGACCGAGCAAGGCACCCAGCGTGGTGAAGGCCACCCAGGTGAGATACATCGCCAGCGCCGCGCCCATATAGTAGCGCGGGCTGAAGGCCGGCGTGATGCCGGCTGCAGCACGCAGTTTGGCATCGGCCAAGCCCAGCGCCCAGCTTTCATCGCACATAAGGAAAAGCGCCGGAAACACCTTGCGCCGTGGCAGGTCGCGCAGGAACGGCGCCAGTGCCGCCCCCATCAGCAGGTGACGGCTGTTGACCAGGAAGGTGATGGCGACGATGAGCACGATGTGCGGCGGCGACGTCCACAACTGGATCGCCGCGAACTCCGAACCGCCGGCGAAGTTCAGCCCTGTCATGGCAGACAGTTCGACCGTGCTCAAGCCTTTCTGCGTCGCCTGGGCGCCAAGCACCAGCGCATAGGGGATGGTGCCGAACAGCACCGGCGCGCAGGACGCCACGCCACGGCGGAATTCGGATTTCGAACCATCTGCCACCGTCTCGACTGCCTGTGAAATGCTCATGTGTCTTCATCGGCTGACCTCGCGGCCGCCGCTTCTCTGCGTTTGAAATCAACTGATGTCGGCAGCAAACATACCGAAATCGGTCCGCAATTTGGTTGCGGAGATTGTTGTATTTCGCCGAGTTCTGGCATTTTATGTTACAAATTTTCGAATAGATGGAATCTGTAGCCATGAAGCTGGATGAGATCGACAAGCGGATTCTGCGGGCGCTGCAGCGCGACGGCCGCATGGCCAACAACGATCTGGCCAATGAGGTCGGGCTGTCGCCATCGCCTTGCCTGCGTCGCGTGAAGCTGCTGGAGGAAGCCGGTGTCATCGACCGCTACGTCGCCGTGCTCAACCCGGCCAGCATCGGCAAGGGTCTGACCTTCTTCACCCGCATCTGGCTGAAGACGCAGGACGAGGACACGATCGAGCATTTCGCCACCGAAGTCGCCAAGCTGCCGCAGGTGATGGAGTGCTATCTGATGCTCGGCGATTGCGACGCCATGGTGCGCGTGGTGGCGGCCGGCATCGACGACTATCGCCGCTTCCAGTCGGAGCATCTGAGCCGCATCAAGGGCGTGCAGAACGTCAAGACCGACGTCCCCAGCCAAACGATCAAATACACGTCGGAACTGCCGGTCTGATCTGCTGAAAACGGCGTCGGGCCAGACTGGATAAAAAATGCAACCGGATTGTAGGATCAGCCTCGCTGCCGGCGTCCTTCGGATGCAAGCAGCGCTGAGCGCTGCCCTCTGGCATGGGAGATTTGAATGAGCTTTTCCTATCGTTGGGTCATCGTCGCGGCTGGCGCGCTGATGTCCTGTGTCGCCATCGGGACGATGTTTTCGCTGGCGATCTTTCTCGAGCCGATGGCGATCGACACCAACTGGTCGCGCGCCGGCATTTCGAGCGCCATGACGCTCAACTTCCTGGTGATGGGCCTTGGCGGCTTCGCCTGGGGCGCGATATCGGACCGTTTTGGCGCCCGCATCGTCGTGATGACCGGCGCGGTTCTGCTCGGGCTGGCGCTGGTGCTGGCCAGCCGGGCCGGTTCGCTGCTGAGCTTCCAGATTACCTATGGCGTGCTGGTCGGCCTCGCGGCAAGCGCCTTTTTCGCGCCGATGATCGCGCTGACCACAGGCTGGTTCGACACCAACCGTAGCCTCGCCGTCTCGCTGGTCTCGGCCGGCATGGGCGTGGCGCCGATGACGATTTCGCCCTTCGCCCGCTGGCTGATCTCCGCCTATGACTGGCGCACCGCCATGTTCGATATCGGCATTACCGCCTGGCTATTGCTGTTGCCGGCGGTGCTGCTGGTGCGCCAACCACCGAAGCCCGTCATGGCCGATACCGGCTCCGCGCCGGTTGCCGAAGGCGCCGGCCTGACGGTCGGCAAGGCGCTGCGCTCACCGCAGTTCATCGTGCTGGGGCTGACCTTCTTTGCCTGCTGTGCGGCGCATTCCGGCCCGATCTTCCATATGGTCAGCTATGCCATGCTGTGTGGCGTCGCCCCCATGGCAGCGGTCTCGATCTACAGTGTCGAAGGCCTGGCAGGCCTCGGCGGCCGGCTCTTCTACGGCGTGCTGGCCGACCGGCTGGGCGTCAAGCCGGTGCTGATCGCGGGCCTGGCGATCCAGGCGATCGTCATTGCCGCCTATCTCTCGATCAGCCGGCTTGAGCAGTTCTACATGCTGGCCGTTATCTTCGGTGCCACCTATGGCGGCGTCATGCCGCTCTATGCGGTGCTGGCGCGCGAATATTTCGGCCAGCGCATCCTCGGCACCGTGTTCGGCGCCGCCACCATGCTGTCCAGCCTCGGCATGGCGCTGGGCCCGCTTGCCGGCGGCATGGTGTTCGACGCCTACGCCAACTATTCCTGGCTGTTCATCGGCTCGGCTCTTATCGGGCTCGGCGCGGTCGGCATCGCCATCGCGTTTCCGCCGCTACCGCGCAGGGAGTTGCAGCCGGCTTAGTCCGCGTCGATTTCCACACCTTGCTGGCCAGGCGCGCAATCAGCCTGGCCCGTTCGGTTCACTGCGGATTCCCCCTTGCGCGAGGCAGCTTACGGCCAACGTTTGCAGGCAAGCGATCTCGACTGAGCTCGCGCATCCAGTCCACGCCAGAGAGGACACCCTGATGGTCGAACATCCGAGTGGAAGCGAAAGCAACAGAATTGCCGCAAGCGCTGTTACCGACGACGATCCGCGTCTTGCATTCATTTATCAGGAAGCAGTGAGAGGTCTCACGCAACAGCAAACCCTTGTGGAGAACATGAGCAGCCGCGCCGGCAGCCTTGTCTTCGCCACCGCCTTCGCAAACTCGTTGCTTGGCGGTGCGGCCCTTTCCAACGGGCTTGGGCCTTGGGACTGGATTGCGGTGGCCCTGCTGTTCGGCATTGGCGGGCTGATCGTCTTCATGCTTTGGCCCTACCACCAATACACATTCCGCTTCGATCCCGAAGAGTTGCTTGATCAATATGTCGACGGCGACAGGCCGACGACGATGTCGGCCATGCGCCGCGCGCTTGCGCTTCGCATCAAGGCGGACATGGCCGGCAACTGGCGAATTATCCAGCGGCTGCGGGTGGCGCTGCAGATTGCGCTGCTGTTTCTGCTGCTCGATATCCTGGCCTGGCTTTTGGCGATTGCAGGCGTTTGAGCCGGAGGGCACACGGGTCCGCCACGGCCCGGCGCTTGACGGACAGGCAACCCACGATGGATCGAAAAGCTTTCTTGAGCATTTAAGCTTTGGCTAATAGTAGCCCAGGAGAGAACCAATGAAAAAGACGCTGCTCATTTTGAGCCTGCTCATTCCGCTCTCGGCGTGCTCCCGTACAGAACAAGGCGCTGCCGTCGGCGGCTTGGGTGGCGCAGCGGTAGGCGCCGCGGTGGCCGGCGATCCTGTGCAAGGGGCGGTTGTTGGCGGTGCGGTTGGCGCGATAGCCGGGGCCGTCATCGGGCACGCCAGCGAAGCCGGCCAGTGCAGATATCGCGATCAGTATGGCCGGGTTTACGTTGCACGATGCCCGGAGGGTTACTGACCTGGAGGCGCGTGATCTCTTTCGATCACGCGCCTGCTCCGGAGGTGGGATAAGCGATGGGCTATCGGATCAAAGTACTGCTGGGTTGCTGGTTCGCCGTTGCCAGCGCTGCCGCGATGTATGCGGCATCCACCGCCGCGATCTCCGCCGCGCCTGTTGATGGCAAGACGATTGCCGATCACCTCTCATCGGTAAAGTCCATGTCCGGGGACTTCGTCCAGTCGGGTCCAAATGCGGAGAGGACCCGTGGCAGGTTTTTTCTACAACGCCCCGGCAAGATCCGATTCAACTATGCAGGCCAATCAGGGATCAGCGTGATTGCAGATGGCAAATCCCTGGTGGTTTATAACAGAAAGCTGAAGACATCGCGGCTTTATGCTCTCTCGAAGACGCCGCTTAAGCTGCTGCTCGACAATAAGGTCGACTTCTCCGGCAATCGCGTGAAAAGCATCAGGGACGATGGCGCCCAAGTTACCGTCAAGCTGGCCGACAGATCGACCTTCGGCAATTCGAGCATCTCCATGGTGTTCGACAGTAAATCTCTCGATCTGCGCAGATGGAGCCTCACCGACGAGAAGGGACTTACCACAACGGTGACTATATCAAATGTGAAGCAGGGCGTTCGCGCTCCCGAGGGTACCTTCGTGATCGATTACACGGCAAACCGTGAATTCAACACGACAACGAAATAGCCGAAGCCGCGGGCATATTCCCTGGGCCGGAACCAATGCGATCATCAGCGGTTTAGTCCATGAAGGGACCGGAACCGCAAAGGACGCGGCGCAATGATTGAAATTCACAGCATGGAAGCGGCCAAAGCCAGACTGCGTATAAGGAGAGCTGAGCACTCTTTGAAGTGCGCGAACGACTTGCTGGATGAGGAAGGTGGCGTCGCCCTCAATCTGGCATTGTGCAGCCGGATAAGGGCCGCGCAAAGGCACCTGATCGAGGCAAGGGCACGCCTGATGACGATCGATCCCGCCAGGACGAATTGACCCGCTGGCGGTCGCACGTCAACCCCTGAGCGATAGGTCTATCGTGGCGCAAGGCCCGGGCGGCTAAGGGGCGCTCGGTGTGGCGATGGTCCGGCCCTTACCCAAAAACCCGATCGCCCTGCTCGTCGACCAGTTGGATGCCCTTCTTGATCGAGATGTCGACGGCGTCATCGAGCCCGGCAAAGCGGTCGGCGCGGATGAATTTGTGTTCCTTCACCACGCCGTCGATCTCCTTGGAGACGACGCCGCAGGTCTGGTACTGGCCATCGGCCTTGTAGGGCGTGGCGCTGATCAGAAAGCCCTTGTGCTCGACCTGCTTGGCTGGCGCTGCACTCGTCGGCTCAGCCGTCTGGGTTCCGCCGCCGCCACCGCCGAAAAGACGCTTCAGAAAAGACATCGGACTTCCTCCAACAGCATTCATCCCGCACCATGTAGAGTGACGCGGGATGAATTTCACTATCGGTCCTTGGGCCAGCGGGCAAGGGCTGCGTCCGGTCGGCTGGACGAGCTTACTTGTGCGACAGCGCTTCCAGCGCCTCGGCGGCGGCTTCGAGGATGGCGATGGCCTCGGCCTGCTTGTCGGCCGGGGCGTCGACGAAGTCGCCCAGAGCCGCGCGCAGCCGGTGACGGACTGCGCGGAATTCGTCGCGCGCTTCCGAACGATCCCCGCGGCCGCCACGACGCCCGCCCTCTTCGCTCTCGTCGTTCCAGCCGAACCAGTCGCGCGCCTTGGCCATTTTGCGGCCGAAGCGCTCGAGATGGTCGAGCACGCCGTCGATCATCTCGCGGTTGTCGGCGAGATGCGCCTGGCCCGCCTCGGTGATCGAAAACACCTTCTTGTTACCGTCGGCGGCGGAGGCGGCATAGCCGGCCTCTTCCAGGAAGGTCAGCGTCGGGTAGACCACGCCCGGGCTCGGGCTGTAGATGCCGCTGGTGCGCTCTTCCAGGGCCTTGATGATGTCGTAGCCGTGACGCGGCGCTTCGGCCAGCAGCGACAGCGTGATCAGCTTGAGGTCGCCGTCGGCCAGCATGCGTCCGGCGCGGAACATGTCGCCCGGACCGCCGCGCCCGCCACCACGGCCGCCGTGGCCGAACGGGCCAAAGCCGCCGCCCCCTCTGCCACCGAATTTGCCGGCCATGTGCATGAACATGCGCTCGCCGAAATGACCGCGCCCGAAATGATTGTGTTTGTGCATTGATTGCTCCTTGAGTTGTATCGTACGATATATCTTAATTAGGCAAGTCAATCGATGGAGTCAAGATATATCTTACGATGTATCTGAATGCAGCACCAGCGGGCTCGATTTTCCAGTCTCGGCCGCTTCGTTGCGAACGGCGGCCACCGATAAATTCGGCTACCAGCGCCCCTTGCGCCGGTTCCAGGCATAGAGAAGATCGGCAAAGCGATCGTAGGCAAAGCGTGTCAGCGGCAAGGCAACCGGATTGCCGAACAGCGTCGCCAACCAGCCCTCGCCCGGCGTGACCTTCCATACCGCGATGGCGACATCGGCGCCGACCAGCAGTCGGCCCTCGGCATCGGTGGCGTGCAGCCGGCGGCGGATATCCTCAAGCGACGCGCCAAATCCGGCTAGCGCTGCCGGTTCAAGATTGATGTCTCGGAACTCGATCCGCCCAGCCTTGACCGCTTCGATCAGCCGCCGCTTCTGCCTGCTGATCCCGGCATCGCAGACCGGGCAGCGCGTATTGTACCAGACGGTCAGCATAGTTCCGGCATTTGGTTGGTAGCGCAAACTTGAAGGACCACGAACGATCGGGCGCCGTCAAGACGTCGCTCGGTCGCTCGCGCGAAGGAGAATGTATCGGGCCAGCCGGTCCGGCCCTTCCGCTACAGGCTCTATCCGAGCGAGGTGACGATCTCGCGGTAGGCCAATTCGGGAAAGGCCTTCAGCGTCCGCGTCCTGACATTGCCGGCTGCCGCCAGCATCAGCGAGAAGCGCGCCAGCACCGCGTCGTCGGGCGCTTCGACCATCGCCACCATGTCGTATTCGCCCATGGTCAGGTAGAACGCCTTGAACGATCCGCCCATGTCTCCCAGCTGCTTTCTGGCGGCGTCGAGCCGCTTCGGTGACTCGCGCACGTTTCTGGCACCCTGCTCCGTCCAGTTCATCAGCACGATGTAGCTTGTCATGGCACACCTCCCTCCGGGGCCACGGAGCACGGCGGCTTCGCCGGGGCGGGCATCCGGGTTATCGCCCAGAAATGCATCCGACAGCGAAATTATCCTCCCGAAGGGCCCGGCCCGCAAGAGTGCGCCCCACAAACAAAAAAGGGCGCCATCGGCGCCCTTGAACTCTTTGCATCGGTAAGTCTCAGCTATCCAGGAAACTGCGCAGCTTGCGCGACCTGCTCGGGTGCTTGAGCTTGCGCAGCGCCTTGGCTTCGATCTGGCGGATACGCTCGCGGGTAACCGAGAACTGCTGGCCGACTTCTTCCAGCGTGTGGTCGGTGTTCATGCCGATACCGAAGCGCATTCTGAGCACGCGCTCCTCGCGCGGCGTCAGCGAGGCCAGCACGCGCGTGGTGGTCTCGCGCAGATTGGCCTGGATCGCCGCGTCGATCGGCAGGATCGCCATCTTGTCCTCGATGAAATCGCCCAGATGCGAATCCTCCTCGTCGCCGACCGGCGTTTCGAGCGAGATCGGCTCCTTGGCGATCTTCAAGACCTTGCGTACCTTTTCGAGCGGCATGGCAAGCTTTTCGGCCAGTTCTTCCGGCGTCGGCTCGCGGCCGATCTCGTGCAGCATCTGGCGCGAGGTGCGCACGATCTTGTTGATCGTTTCGATCATGTGCACCGGAATGCGGATGGTGCGCGCCTGATCGGCGATCGAACGCGTGATCGCCTGCCGGATCCACCATGTCGCGTAGGTCGAGAACTTGTAACCACGGCGGTATTCGAATTTGTCGACCGCCTTCATCAGGCCGATATTGCCTTCCTGGATCAGGTCGAGGAACTGCAGGCCGCGATTGGTGTATTTCTTGGCGATTGAGATGACGAGGCGCAGATTGGCCTCGACCATTTCCTTCTTGGCGATCGCCGCTTCGCGCTCGCCCTTCTGCACCTGGTTGACGATCTTGCGGAATTCCAGGATCGAGATCGCCGTTTCGGTGGCGAGGTTCTGGATCTCGGCGCGCAGGTCCTTGATCGCATCCTTCTCGTTCTTGGTGAATTCCTTCCAGCCGCGCGAGGTCAGGTTGCCGATCGAGCGCGTCCAGTTCGGGTCGAGCTCGGAACCCTGATATTCCTTCAGGAACTCTTCGCGACGCACGCCGTAGCTTTCGGCGAGCCTGAGCAGCTTGCCTTCGTTCTGCACCAGGCGCTTGTTGATGTCGTAGAGCTGCTCGACCAGCGCCTCGATGCGCGCCGTGTTGAGCGACAGCGACTTCACCGCCTTGATCAGCTGGTCCTTCAGCTCCTTCAGCCGGCGATCCTGGCTGGGCGACAGCGTGCCGGCCGCGGCCAGACGGTTCTCGACCTGCTGATCCTGCAGCTTGCGCAGCTTTTTGTAGGTGTCGGCGATAACGTCGAGCGTCTCCATCACCTGCGGGCGGAGTTCCGCTTCCATCGCGGCCAGCGACAGGCTTGCTTCGTCCTCGTCTTCGTCGTCGTCATCCGTCAGCCCACGCGTATCGGCGCCGACATTGGTGATGTCGTCTTCGTCGTCGCGCGAACGGCGCGGCTTGTCCTCGACCTTGGCTTCCTCGACGCGCTCGACCACCGGCGCCTGCTTGGCCTCGGGGCCGGCATAGGTGGCTTCGAGATCGATGATCTCACGCAGCAGGATCTTGGATTCGTTGAGTTCGTCGCGCCAGATGATGATGGCCTGGAAGGTCAGCGGGCTTTCGCACAGACCCGCGATCATCGTCTCGCGACCGGCCTCGATGCGTTTGGCGATGGCAATTTCGCCCTCGCGCGACAAAAGCTCCACCGAGCCCATCTCGCGCAGATACATGCGCACCGGATCGTCGGTGCGATCGGTCGGTTCTTTCTTGGTGGTGGTGGCGGCAACCGCGGTGCCGGTCTGCTCAGCCAGCTCGTTGGCGTCTTCCTCGGCATCGGCCGCGGTGTCGGCGGCCTCGGGCTCCTCGCCCTGCTCGTCGTCCTCGACCACGTTGATGCCCATGTCGGACAGCATCGCCATCGTGTCCTCGATCTGCTCGGAGGTCACTTCCTCTGAGGGCAGCACCGAATTCAGCTCGTCCATGGTGACATAGCCGCGCTTCTTGGCGGCCTTGATCATCTTCTTGACAGCATCATCGGAAAGGTCGAGCAGAGGGCCATCGGTGGCGCCTTCGCGTTCGGTTTCGACCTCTTCCTTTTCCTTTGTCGCCATAGTCTTTATCTTCTCCTAGCGGCCGAACTTCAAAGCCGCGTAAGCTGTCGGACCAGTCAAATCGGATGCGCTCGCTTATGAAACGCGCTTCACCGGGCCAGTAACTGCATCAACTCGTTTCGTTTGGTGTATGTCGTTGCCCCAAAACCGGGTTTCCCCTTTTTGGGCGACATCCATTAAGTCCAGATTAACCCTGATATCTGTGGCAGGCGGGCTGCCTGTCCAGTGACCAGTACCTCACATCGCTTATTTCCCGTCGACGCGGGTTCGGGTTAACGTTTCGAATCGTCCTGATTCCGCCAATCTGCCAGAAGGTCAAGCGCCTCTCGCATGATTCGCATGAAAAAAGCGAATCAATTACCCGACTTAGCCCGTTACGCGCCATTTCGACGCGCAACGACGCTTTCTCAATTCACTCGCTTCCAACTAAGCTCGCCCTGCCCTGCCCGAGGAGACGCCAAACCCTTCGATCAGCGCTTCCGTGGCTTGCACATCCTGGAATTGCGCCTGAATTTCGATCAGGTGCCGGTAGTTTTCGTCTGTGGGATCGGTGGCGAGCGCCGCTTCCGCCTGTTTCAGTTCCTTATGTAAGGTGCGCGCGCTGCGCTGCAAGTGCAGCGCCTGGCTGAAAGCATCGCGGGCATCTACAAGGGCGGCGGTCTCCAGCGC
>NZ_RZPB01000550.1:0-4184 GCF_003998535.1 Mesorhizobium sp. M7A.F.Ca.AU.002.02.1.1
AACGTGGAAGCGGACGGTGACGAAGTCGCGGCCATTGTTGCGGATCGCGGCACTGCCGGGGCGCTGGAAGCGGTCCCGGCCGGCCAGCACATTGCCGTTCGACGACAGCTTCAGCTCGCGCTCATGCAGGAAACCAAAGCGCGCGACATAGCCGTCATGGCGGGCGATGAAACCCTGAACGCCTTTCTGATCGGTGCGCTTGCACTGCACATGCTGCGGGCCGCCGATCAACGGCGAACCGAGCAGGTCGTTGACGCGCAACGAGTGGCTGAAGCGCGCCGACGAGGTGTCGTTGATGGTGGCGGTCGAGTGCGCGGCGGTGGCGCGCGCCAGCGGCCGGAATTCAGCCGCGCCGTAGGTGTCGATGCCGGCATTGACGATGTAGTGCTGGCGCCCGGACGACAGTTCGAAGGCAAGGCAGCTGGCATGTGCGGCATTGGACACGTCGACCGGCGGCGGCGGGCCGGTGTCGGCGATGACCGTGGTGCCGCCCATAGACAGGCGCTCATAGCCGGAATGCGGCGCATGCAGCAGCGGCGCGCCAGCGGTGTCGTCGTGGCGCAGGATGGTGGCGATGCGGTCGTGGATGGTGGCGCCCATGCCGTTGAAGCGGGCGAGGCTGCCATCCTGATGGCGGAAGAAGCGCAGCGCCGGCAGCATGCGGTCGATGGCGCCGATCAGCGCCTGCGGCGGCGTTTCCGCCTGGTTGGCATAGGTCTGGCGCAGCGGCAGAAGGTCGGCGAGGATTTCCAGGACGACCATCGGATTGCGCGAAATGTGCCCGCCATCGGCGAGGATCTGGCGGTCGAGTTCCTCGGCAAGGTTGCGGGTCGCGCCACGCAGCGCCGATGCCGGCGCCGGCAGGGACAAGGCAGCGAAGGCGAGCGCGATGCGGGCCCGCAGCCTGTCCTTGCCGTCGGGCATTTCGCGCGCCATCGACCTGAGATAGCGGATCTGCATGGCAACCGACTTCAGGAAGGCGCGGTAGAAAGGGAACTCGGCGCCCTGCAATACGACCGAGGAGTGCTGCAACCAGGCGATGATGCGCTTGGCCGTCGTGCCGGGCTCCCAGGCGATGCCGGAAATATGGCTGCCATGCATGGTGATCCAATCGGAGACCAGGGCGCGGGCATTGGCAGCGGCAAGCTCCGTGCCGGCGGCGCGCATATGGCGCAGCCAGCGAAAGCCGTGCAGCGTCTTCTGCCACCCGTGATTGGGCACGTTGATCTGGAAAGGCGACTTGCCGCCGGTCTCGACCAGATGCCCCGACAGGGGATAGCGGCCGTAATAGATCTCGAGTGCGATCTGCGGGTCGGCGAGGCGCAGGTCCGGCGGTGCGATCAGCACACGTTCCGGCGTGCGGCCGGAATAGCGCCAGCGATAGACAGGCCCGGCGCGCAGGCGCCGGCGCGTTTTGCGCCAGAACTCCTTCGCGACAAGCGTCCACAGACGCGTCGTGCTGCTGGCAGCCAGTGCCAAAACCCCTCCTGATCGTCCTCTACCCCGGCGCCGAGTCTACATGATTGCACGATTCGTGCGAAGGCGAATTCCACGAGCCCGGGCCGGTTCACCTGCTTCTGCCCCCGGTCCTGCCTAAAAAAGGCAGCAAATCCGGCAGTTCAAGCCCTAGCCGGCTCGCCGCATGCGAGCGGCGAAGAAGCCGTCGAGGCCTGAGCGTTCCGGCGCGCCGAGGTCCAGGTCGGCGGGCGTGGTGCGCAGCGTGCCTTGCGGCGTCAGGAATGGAGCGATGCCGGCGATCTCGCCTTGCAGCAGCGGATCATTGGTGATTTCAGGCGTGCCGGCGAGAAAGGCGCGACAGAGATCCTCGCCTTCGAGCGGATCGAGCGAACAGTTGGAAAAGACGATCCTGCCGCCGGGCTTCACCAGCGTCACAGTGCGGGCGAGCAGCCTGCGCTGCAGGTCGGCCAGTTTTTCGACATCGGCAGAAGTCTTGGTCCATGGCACGTCGGGGTGCCGCCGCACCGTGCCGGTCGACGAGCAGGGCGCGTCGAGGAGAACGGCGTCGAACAATTCCTTCGGCTCGAATTTGAGCAGGTCGGCCTGGACGATCTCGGCGGACAGGCCGAGGCGCTCGAGATTCTGCGTCAGCCGCGCAAGCCGGTTTTTTGACGTGTCGACGGCGGTGACCTTCGCGCCGGCAACGATCAGCTGCGCGGTCTTGCCGCCGGGCGCGGCGCAGAGATCGGCAACCCGCAATCCCGTGACATCGCCGAACAGTCGGGCGGGCAGGCTGGCCGCGGCGTCCTGGACCCACCAGGCGCCCTCGGCAAAGCCAGGCAATTCGGTGACAGGACCGACAAGATTCTCGACCCGCACCGTGCCGGTCGGCAGGACGATGCCGCCGAGTTTTTCGGCCCAGAGTCCGGGATCGGCCTTGACCGAGAAGTCGACCGGCGCCTCAACGCGGTGCGCTTCGAGGATCTGTCTGGCCTTTTCGTTGCCGTAGGTAGTCTTCAGCCTGTCGGAAAACCATTCGGGCGCCTCGTCGGTGGCGGCAAGGGCGGCAGGCAATTCCGTTTCCTTGGCCCGTGCCAGTGTGCGCAGCACGCCATTGACGAGGCCGGAGAACCGCACCGTGCGCGGATCGGACTTGGCATGGGTCACCGCAATGTCGACGGCGGCGCTGTCGGGAATATCGAGGAACAGGATCTGTGCGGCCGCCACATGCAATATGTGCGACAGCGCCGTGGCATTGGGCGGCAGCGGCTTTTCCAGGCGCCGCGCCAAGAGCCCCGATATGGTCATGCGATAGCGCAGCGCGGTGACCAGAATGGCGCGGACAAGGCCGCGATCGCGCAAATCGAGCGCCTTGTATTGCGGGTGGCCGTTCTCGTGATCGGTCAGCCCGTCAAGCGGTGTCCTGGCATCGATGACGGCGGCCAGCAGGCGGGCCGCTGCCTTGCGCGCGGCGAGACCGGCGACGAAGTCGCCGCCGTCCCTGTGTTCCTGATCACCTGAAACCGTGCGTCGAGGTCCTCTGTCCGCCACGCTCACGACCACCGGCCCCTGGGCCCGGTCGGATTGCGACCCCATGGGTTGGATTTGGGCTTGGCGGGCTCCGCCGGCTGCTCGGGCCGTGCTGTCTGATCCCACGGGCCGGATGGCCGCAGTTCGTCCGCCTGGCGTGGCGTTGGGGCCTGGCGCGGTGCAGCCCGGGTTTCGCTGCCGGCCATGTCGCGCGCCATCGCCTGCAAGGCTGCAATGCGGTTCTCAGTGGCGGGGTGGGTGGAGAACAGGCTGTCCATGCGCTCGCCGTGAAGGGGATTGATGATGAAGAGATGCGCGGTCGCGGGATTGCGCTCGGCATCGGGGTTGCGGATGCGTTCGGCGCCGCGGGCGATCTTGTCAAGCGCCGATGCCAGCCAGAGCGGGTGTCCACAGATTTCGGCGCCACGTCGGTCGGCCTCGTATTCGCGGGTGCGGCTGACCGCCATCTGCACGACCATCGCGGCAAAGGGCGCTACGATCATCGCCGCCAGCACGCCGACAAAGCCGAACGGATTGTTGTCGCGATTGCCACTGAAAAAGAAGGCGAAATTGCCGAGCATCGAAATGGCACCGGCAAAGGTGGCGACGATCGTCATGGTCAGCGTGTCGCGGTGCTGCACATGGGCGAGTTCGTGCGCCATGACGGCTGCGACCTCTTCAGGCGTCAGCGCCTGCAACAGGCCGGTGGAGGCAGCGACCGCCGCGTTCTGCGGGTTGCGGCCGGTGGCAAAGGCGTTCGGCTGCGGATTGTCGATCAGGTAGGTCTTCGGCATGGGCAGGCCGGCCTGTTTGGCGAGCGACTGGACGATGGCGTAATATTCGGGCGCGTTCTTCTCGTCGACCTCGACGGCACGGTTCATCGACAGCACCATCTTGTCGGCATTCCAGTAGCTGAACAGATTGGTGCCGGCGGCGATCAGCAGCGCGATCATCATGCCGCCGGTTCCGCCGATCAAAAAGCCGACGCCCATGAACAGCGCGGTCATCGCGGCAAGAAGCATGGCGGTGCGAAGTGTGTTCATCGTCTGCTCCTGTCCAGGTGATAGCGAAAAGGGGTCGATCCGCTTCGTCTCATCGCTATATGATGGGAAACACCAGTTCCCGTTTCAATCCGCTGGAAATATCGCATGAACGACGAAGCCAGTAAAACCGATGCCGAGCTTGCTCATGATGTC
>NZ_RZPB01000551.1:0-4129 GCF_003998535.1 Mesorhizobium sp. M7A.F.Ca.AU.002.02.1.1
CCCTGATGACGGTCTCGAAATTGCCCGCGATCATCTCGGCGGCCAGCTTCTTGCGGCCGGTCGGGTTGATGCGTTCGCCGATCACGCAGAACGGCTGGTCGAAGCCGATGATGATTTCTCGTGTCGCCGAAGCGACGATGGTACGGGTCATAAATTCTCTCCGCCGTGATATAAAGATTTCTTTATATCGTTGTCTGGTTTCGTTCAAGCGAATGGGTGGCCGTCCGCGCCGTCAGTGCGCGGTCTTCACCATATCCACCTGCGTTTCGGTAATATCGTCGTGCAGTATGTGCTCGAGCCGATCGGCGACCATCTGGTCGTCGCGGCGGATCTCGCGTTTCCATGGCTGGCGGCCCTTCAGCACGCCCGATTCATCGACGATCTCGGCGACATATTCCTCTTGCCGGTAGGCCATCACGTGAACGCCGGAAACACCTGATATTTCCTTCACCTCGTTGATGATGTCGATGCAGAGCTGCTTGCCTTCCTTTTTCTGGTCCTGGGCGCCTTCCAGCCGCTTGATGACGGAATCGGGAATATGGATGCCCGGCACGTTCGAGCGGATCCACTTGGCCGTCTTGGCCGAGGCGAGCGGCCCGACGCCAACCAGGATGAAGCATTTTTCGGTATAGCCGAGGTCGCGCACCTTTTGCATGTAGGTGCGGAACATGGGCACGTCGAAGCAATACTGGCTCTGTACGAATTGCGCGCCGGCGGCGATCTTCTTGCCCAGCCGGTGCGGGCGGAAGTCGATCGGCGGCGCGAACGGATTGATCGCAGCACCCAGGAAAAGCTGCGGCGGCGTCGTCAGCTTGCGGCCGGACAGGAACTTGCCGTTGTCGCGCATGATGCGGCAGGTTTCCAGGAGCGACATGCAGTCGAGATCGAACACCGGCTTGGCGCCGGGCTGGTCTCCGGCCTGCACGCCGTCACCTGTCAGGCACAGCATGTTGGCGACGCCCATCGCAGCCCCGCCCAGCACGTCGCCCTGGATGGCGATGCGGTTCTTGTCGCGGCAGGCGATCTGCATGATCGGCGCATAGCCCATGCGCGTCAAAAGTGCGCAGATGCCGACCGAGGACATGTGGCAGTTGGCGCCCGATGCATCGACGGCGTTGATGGCGTCGACCCAGCCGTCGAAGATTTTCGCCCTGTTGTAGACGTCTTCCGGATCGGCGCTGTCGGGCGGGTTGAGTTCCGTCGTCACAGCGAACTCGCCGCGCCGCAGTACGCGCTCCAGCCGACCGCGCGAGGTGTGGCCGGGCAGGGGTTCGAGCGGCAGGTGGATGCCGGCCGGGTTTTCGTCGCGCTGGCGGCCGATCATGCCGACGCCCCGGTGCTGGCCGCCTCATTCTTGGCGGCAGCGGCGGCTTCGCGCGCGGTGGCCGCCTGCGCGGTCACCCGCAGCCAGGCCGAGGTTTCACGCAGCGACTGGTCGACCGGCTTCTGCACGGTCAGGATCCTGTCGCTGTGCACCATGTTCTGCGAGCCTTCCCAGGCCTTGACCCAGACGCAGGGCATATCGGGCTCGACCTCGCAATTGCCGTTGGCGCGGACACCGCCGCAAGGGCCGTTGCGCAATTGCTTGGGGCAGTTCATCGGGCAAGACATGCCTGTCGAGGACAAGATGCACTGGCCGCACATGCGGCAGTCGAACATGAAGCCCTTGACGCGCTTCTCGACAAATTTGATCGGCCCTTCGACACGGCCATAGCCTATGCCTTTCCATAAGGGATGGAGGAGCAGGAACATGTCGGCGAATTTGGCGTAGAACCATTCGAGTAATCGCGAGTGCCGCACCGACCATAATCTGACCGCGAAGGAACGCTGCACGCGCCGCTGCGGCGATACGTCGGCCGGCTTGTAGTCGGATTTCGGCGCTGCCTTCTTGACCAGAGTGGCCTGGGTAACAGCCGGCCTCTCCTTGGCAGGAATGGTTTCAGACATTTTCTTTGCCGCCCGCCTTGACCAGAGCGACCAGCCGCTCGCGGTCATATCTCGTGTCGATGTCGTTGAATGCCTTCTCGACTTCGGCTTCGAGGTCGTCGCCGACCGGAATGGGATCGGCTTTGCGCCATTCGGCCAGATAGTCGTCTGTACCGCCGGCGCCGGTGCGCATGGCGCACATGTCGATCGCCTCGGTAAAGCGCAGCGGCAGTTCGCGCTTGGCGTTCTGCCGGCCCTTCTTGACGATCACCTGGGCAGGGATGTCGCGCCAGTAGACGACGATCAGATCGGCCATGAATTCTCACTCCTCGAACTATCGAGCATTGCCGCAAGCGCAGTGGTGCCGCTTGTTATGGGACGACGCGCGCGCATTCAAAAGCGACGCATATCGATGTCGTAAAATGAAAAGTGGGTTTATTCGTTTGCGGCGTGTGCCGGCGCCCGGTCCAGCGCGTCGGAAACGCTGGCGCGCAGTATGCCGTCCAGGACGAAAAACGCGCTACCAGATGCCAGTTCTGAGGCCCGTCCAGACGTAGAACCAGATCGTCGGATGATACCAGAGTTTCGAAGGCAGGCCGGGATCGATCGTCGTGAGTTTTCCAGCCAGTGCATCGCTGACAGCCTCGACGCAGATGTCGCGCGAGAACGCCGTCTGGCGTAGCGCGTGACTTGAGATGGTGTCGCCTTTTTTCGATCTGCCGCGCGCCTGCTTCAGCACGCCACCAGTGTCGACGCCAGCGTCGACGAGGTGGACAGTCGTGCCGAAATTCTCCGCATCGCCTGATACCAGAGCCCAATAGCCGCCATTCATGCCGCGATATTTCGGCGTGATGCCCGCATGGTAGTTGAGCACCGGGCAGGGCATTTTGCTCAGCATCTCAGCCGAGATTAGTCGGCAACCGTTGAGCAGCACAACGCCTGGCCGGATCTTCTGGATCGCCTGCAGGCACTCAAGCCCATTGGCCGAGGCTACCGGGATGATCTCCTGGCCTGGTCGCGGCTCAACCTCCAGCTTCTCCTCGGCAATCAGTCGCGCGCTATGGCCGGCCAGGAATCGCTTGCCCAACCTACTCAGTACCATCGTGCCAAGCTGGCCGATGGCGGAAATCCAGCCTTGGCGGCGAGCCCGGCCACGCAGCAATTGCTTTTTGGATTCAGGCGTTTCGAGGACGACGCTGACAGGACCTACGCGGTCGGCGATCGCATTGATCATAGCCCAGACATGCTGGCCGCCTCCGGTGACGACCACGATCGGACGCGTATTGGATTCTGATGCTGCCATGGATCTTGCCCCCTCCAAGCAACCCTTCTCGACAATAGACGGGATGCTAGGGTGTCCGGGTTAATCCTTGGTGATCAGCTCTTCGATACACAGTCAGCGCTTGAATTCGATGATATCGAGCTTCGATTCATAGTAGGGCGCCGGAAATTCGATGCGCCATTCCTTGGCGCTGTTGCGGAAGGCGTAGCCGACCTGGTCGGTTTGCGGACCGCTGCCATAGGGCTTTGCCGGATCGCTGTTGACATAGAAGGAGCCGAGATAGATCGCGCGTTTCTCGCCATCGTCGAAGAAACGGCCCCTGGTGCGCTGCGAGCCGCTGATCTTCTCCAGCCGCCAGCCGGAACCGTCATCGGTCACCTTGCACTTGAACCAGCCATAGATGACGAGCGGCAAAGGTCCGCCGGCCTTGATGGTGCGGCACTGCCAGTTGCCGGTCAGGTCCTTGTCGGAAAAGGCCACCAGCGGCTTTGCCAACAGGGCATCGAGTTGCTTGACCTCGGCCGGGTTGCCTGTCTTCGCCTCGGCAAGGGCTGCCTTGCGGGTCTCGCCATATTTGTCGAGCCGCGTCTTGTCGGCCGGGGTGATGAGTTTCTGTATCTCGCCGTCGGCATGGGCGGGCAGGGCCAAACAGAGGAGGCCGAGTGCAGCTATCAAGAGGCGAGGGGTCATCAGTGCGTTTCCATGGCTGGCAGTCTGTTTGCTTGTGGCGCACACCTTACCCGTCCACGGCGGCCTGTCATCTAGCCTTGAGTCATCGCGGGGCAAGAATTGCTTCAGGCGCCTGCAGCCGCCTGCGCCATCCCGGCCGTCAGGTCGCCATAACCGGTGGCGCGGCGTTCATAGACGAGACCGAGCATTCTGGCGGCTTTTTCGGCGACCTTGTCGAGTTCCGGATCGTTG
>NZ_RZPB01000552.1:0-4120 GCF_003998535.1 Mesorhizobium sp. M7A.F.Ca.AU.002.02.1.1
GGCCCATATGTCGGTCATTACGGCCAAGGTTGCCGGCGTGCCGCGCATCTTCACGGCTGCGCCGCCCTACGAGGGGCGCCCTGCCGCGGCGATCGTTGCGGCCCAGCACCTGGCAGGCGCGGATGAAATCTACTGCCTCGGCGGTGTTCAGGCGGTAGCCGCCATGGCACTGGGCACACAAAGCATCCAGTCCGTTGCCATGCTGGTCGGTCCAGGCAACGCCTTTGTGGCGGAAGCCAAGCGCCAGCTCTATGGACAAGTCGGCATCGATCTCTTCGCCGGTCCGACGGAAACCCTGGTCATTGCCGATGACAGCGTCGACGCCGAGCTATGCGCGACCGATCTTCTCGGCCAAGCCGAGCATGGTCCCAACTCACCGGCAGTCTTGCTAACCAATTCAGAGGCTCTCGCCAAAGCCACGATCGCAGAGGTCGAAAGGCTGCTGAACATCCTGCCGACTGCCGTCATCGCCCGTCGCGCATGGGAGGATTACGGCCAGGTAATCCTGTGTTCGACAGAGGACGAAATGGTCGGTGAAGCAAACCGCATGGCATCGGAACATGTGCAGGTGATGACTCGCGATCCGGATATCTTCCTCGAGCGGATGACGAACTACGGGGCGCTGTTTCTCGGGCCGCGAACCAACGTCGCCTATGGCGACAAGGTGATTGGAACCAACCACACGCTGCCGACGGCGGGAGCCGCCCGTTACACCGGCGGCCTTTGGGTCGGCAAGTTCCTGAAGACCGTTACCTATCAACGCGTCCTGACCGATGAGGCCTCGGCAATGATCGGAGAATACTGTTCGCGCCTTTGCATACTTGAAGGATTCGCCGGCCATGCCGAGCAGGCAAACGTTCGTGTCCGTCGCTATGGCGGGCGCAACGTCCCCTATGCGGCCGCCGCTGAATAAATCGCGATAAATCGCGGCGACGACTGCGGATGCCGGAAGAGGAGCTGGCATCCAATCTGACACGGGTCGTCCCGAGACGGAGAGGAGACAGACGTGACTGATATGCCGATGGTGGATGCTCACGTCCACTTCTGGAATCCCGAGCAGAACTATTATCCGTGGCTCAACGATCGGCCGCTGATCCCATTCCGCTATGGCGACTACTCCTCGATATGCCGGCCGTATCTGCCGGCCGATTACATGCGGGACGCTGCCGGTCACCACGTTGTCAAGACGGTCTATATCGAAGCCGAGTGGGATCCGAGTGATCCAATCGGCGAGATGGATTATATCGCCTCCCTTCGTCGTGAGACGGGGTGGCCTAACGTCGCTGTCGGCCAGGCATGGCTCGACCGGGACGACCGCGCCCGGGTGCTGGAGCGGCTGGCCGGTTTCGACTTCGTACGCGGCCTGCGTCACAAGCCGAAATCCAATCCCAAGCCCGGCTCAGCCGCTCCAGGCAGCATGGTCGACCCGCATTGGGTCGAAGGTTTCGCCATGCTGTCCAGCTATGGTTTGCGGTTCGATCTGCAGACACCATGGTGGCATCTGCACGAGGCGAGCACGCTCGCCGACCGCTTCCCGCAGACGCAGATCATCCTGCTGCATTCAGGGCTGCCGGCCGATCGCAGTGCCGAGGGGATTGCCGGCTGGAAGGCGGCAATGACCGAATTCGCCAAGCGGCCGAACGTGGCGGTGAAGATCTCCGGCATCGGCCTGCCTGGCCAGCCATGGACGGTCGCCAACAACCGCGACATCGTGAGGTCGATCATCGAGATTTACGGCGTCGAGCGCTGCATGTTCGGGAGCAATTTCCCGGTCGACAGTGTGTGCGGCACGCTCGATAAGATCTTTGGTGGCTACAAGGAGATCACGGCGGATCTCGGACCCGAAGCGCAAAAGCGCCTGTTCCACGACAATGCGGTCCAATTCTATGACATCCGGTAAGCCGCGCCTTGCCTATATCGGCGTCGGCCTGATGGGCGGACCCATGGCCGCGCGCCTTGCAGGGCTTGGCTACAAGCTACGAGTCTTCGACGCCGATGCCGGCCGGCAAGCTGCGGCTATGGCTTCGGGTGCAGTCGGCGCTGCGTCGCCAAAAGACTGTGTCGAGGACGCGGATCTCGTGCTCCTCAACCTGCCGTCGCAGGCGGCAGTCGAAACCGTGGTGTTTGGCCAAGCGGGCCTGTCGGATGCTCTGCTGTCACCGCAGATCGTGGTGGATTTCTCAACCGTGTCGCCGGATTTCTGCCGGTCCATCGGTTGGCGCGTCCAAGCGGCCACGGGATGCGAATGGATCGACGCTCCGGTTTCAGGTGGTCCCTCGGCGGCAGGCGAAGGCACACTGACGATCATGGCCGGCGGCTCGGATTGGGCGATCGCACGCATCCGTTCCTTGATCCAGGACATCGGCCGCCAGTTCACCCATGTCGGACAGACAGGCATGGGTTCGGTTGCCAAGATGATCGCGCAGCTCGTGGTCGGCACGAATTATGCTGTTCTGGCCGAAGCCGTGCGCCTCGCTGAAGCGGCAGGAATGGATGCTGCGCTGCTGCCTGAATGCGTGAAATACGGCCATGCCGACGGCGTTCTGATGCAACAGCTCTATCCACGTATCGCCGCACATGATTTCGCGCCGCGGGCCTATGCGCGTCAGCTGCTGAAAGACCTCGACATGGTGCAGGAGCTCGCCCGTAGTTCGGGCACGGCGACCCCAATGTCCGGCCAAGCCGCCCAGCTCTTTGATCTGCTTATCGCCGCCGGCCACGGCGACATCGACGGCACCGGCATCTACCGCCTCTACGAAGGCGCGCCGTCACATCTTACAGCGATCGGGGAGAGCGCGCGTGCCTAGTAATTCTTACGGATTCATCGGTCTCGGTGCGATGGGCATGCCCATGGTCACCAAGGCTCTGGCAGCCCAGCTCGACGTGCACATTTTCGATACCAACGCTGCGGCCGTCGATGTCCTTGTCGCGCAGGGAGCAAAGCGGCAAGACAGCGCCGCCGCGGTCGCCAATGCGGTCGAGACGGTCTTCGTCAGCCTGCCAAACGCGCCGATCGTCGAGGCCGTCGCGCTGGGTGAGGCCGGCCTTATCCATGGCAAACGCATCAAGCACTATATCGATCTCTCGACCACCGGCCCGACAATGGCGCGCAAGGTCGGTGATGCGATGGCGGAACGCGGCGTATCTGTGCTGGATGCGCCCGTCAGCGGCGGACCAATCGGCGTCCGCAACGAGACGCTGGCGGTCATGGCGTCGGGGTCGGAGCAGACACTGGAACGGGCACGACCGTTCCTGGCGACATTTGCAAAGACTTTTGTCCATCTCGGCCCGGACGTCGGCAAGGCACAGATCCTCAAGCTCGCCAATAATCTTCTCACCGCAACCAACATGGTGATTGTCGGCGAAGCGCTAGCATTCGCCGAAAAGGGCGGTATCGAGCCCGAGGATCTGTTCCGGATCATCAATGCCGGCTCAGGCCGGTCCTGGGTGTCCGAGATCGCCTATCCAAAGCATGTGGTGACACGCCGCTACGACCAGAATTTTCGCACCGAGCTCATGCACAAGGACGTGACGCTTTGCATGCAGGAAGCCGAGCGTATGGGCGTGCCAATGTGGCTCGGGGCCAACGTCCGCCAGTTCTGGCAGTTCGCCATGACGCAAGGCATGGCCGACGCCGATTGCTCGCGCATCGCGGCCCTCATCGAGGGTTGGGCAGGCCTGAATATCGAAGACGCGGCCGAGGCCGCCGAATGAATTCATATGGGGAGGAGTACACCGTGATGCTGAACGACAAGACCGCCATTATCACAGGCGCCGCCTCGCCGCGCGGCATAGGCAAGGCCACGGCCCGGCGGTTTGCCGCGCAGGGCTGCCGCGTGGCGATCTTCGACCTCGACGAAGAGGCCGCCATGAATGCGGCCCGCGACATCGGCTCCGAACACATCGGCGTGGCTTGCGATGTCCGGGATCCTGTTTTTTGTCGCAAGGCAGTTGGTGACGTCATGGCCCGCTTCGGACATGTCGACATCCTGGTCAACAATGCCGGCATCAGCCAACCAGACCGGCTGATGGATATCACCCAGGAGAATTTCGACCTGGTCATCGATTCCAGCCTGCGTGGCAGCCTGAACATGACCCAGGCTACCGTGCCTTCGATGAT
>NZ_RZPB01000553.1:0-4117 GCF_003998535.1 Mesorhizobium sp. M7A.F.Ca.AU.002.02.1.1
ATCCCCAGTCATGCGGGTCTGGGCTCCGGCACACAGATCGCCCTTGCCGTCGCCTCGGCGTTGCGCACGCTCCACAATCTGCCTCTGGACATCGCCGGCGACGCTAACCTGCTCGAGCGGGGCGGCCGATCCGGCATCGGCATCGCAAGTTTCGAAGACGGCGGCGTCATAGTCGACGCCGGCAAGAACGACCGCGGCGGAACGCCTCCGGTCGTCGCGCGGCTGCCGTTTCCGGAAGAGTGGCGCGTCCTCCTCATCCTCGACCATTCCGGGCATGGACTGCATGGAGCAGCCGAGGTTGCGGCGTTTCGCTCGCTGCCGCCATTCCCAACGGCAGGCAGTGGGGAGATCTGCCGGAGGGTGCTGATGGGCATAATGCCGGCTTTGGTCGAGCGGGACCTTCCGGCATTCGGCGCCGCCGTCACCGCGATACAGATGCTGATCGGCAGCCATTTCGCCCCGGCCCAGGGCGGCGTGTTCACCTCGAAGCGGGTCGAGATGGTGGCCCACTGTCTCAATGAAGCAGGCGCCGTCGGCATCGGCCAGAGTTCCTGGGGGCCGACAGGCTTTGCCTTCGCGCCATCGCAGGACGCCGCACTCAAGTTCGTCGACGCGGTTCGGAAGACGACAGTTGAGGGCGGCCTTGAGGTCAAGATCGTCAAGGGCAGGAACTCCGGCGCGAAGATCAGTTCAACCAGGCTGGATCTCGTCGGCAGCTGACGCTTCAGTTTCAGGCAGAAAGGCAAGAAATGGCCCGCAAACACATCCTGCACATGCTGACACCGTTGAAGCAGATGAGCCCCTTCGACGTGAACATGGCGCTCGACGCAGGTTTCGACGCCGTCGTCCCCTATGTCGATGTGGGCCTGGCCGAAGTGACGGGACTGGTCCAGGACGCGATCTTTTCACGCCCGCCGGATGCGGGTGTCGACACCGGCATCTTCATCGCCGGGAAGGATGCCTCGTTGGCGCTCGACATGTTCGACGCCGCGAAGAAGGCGATGGTGCCGCCTTTCCAGGTTTCGGTATTTGCCGATCCAGCCGGCTCGTTCACCACAGCCGCGGCGATGGTGGCCAAGGTCGAAAAGGCGCTGGAGAAGAAATTCCAGCGTGCGCTCAGGGATACGAGAGTGGCTGTTTTCGGCGCCACCGGCGTCGTCGGCTTCTGCACCGCCGTCATCGCGGCAGGGGAAGGTGCCCGGGTCACACTTGTCGGCCATGACGGCATCGAACGGGTCAAGCAGATCGCGGCCGAGATCGAAAGCAGGTTCCACCTCACCGTCGATGCGGCTGACGGATCGAGCGACGCCCGCAAGACAAAGCTGGTCGAAGCCAACGAAATTATCCTGGCTTGCGCCAAAGCTGGCGTCCAGGTGGTCTCCAAAGCCCAATTGAAAGGCAATGACCTGCTTATTGCGGCCGACGTCAATGCCGTTCCCCCGGCCGGCATCGAAGGATTGGCCGTCAATGCCAATGGTGATCCACTCGATGCGGCAAAAGCTGTCGGCATTGGTCCGCTTGCCATCGGCAATGTCAAATATAAGGTCGAATTCGGTCTCTTCAAAAGAATGATCGAATCCGAAAAGACGATCACGCTCGGTTTTCAGGAAGCGTTTTCCCTTGCACGCGAGATTGCCAAGTAACGCCGGATCTCTTTTGATCGCGGCAATTTCAGGCCGGGGGCTGGCCGCCGCCGCGCGTCGCGCCGGCTATCGTCCGCTGGTCGCCGATTTCTTTTGCGATACGGACACCGTCGCGCTCGCAGAACGCGCGACAATGCTGCCAGGCGACCTGCAAGGAGGCATCGACGGCGAGCGCATCATCGACACGCTTCGGCGATTGGCTGGCGACGACCTGCCGGCCGCCATTGTCCTGGGCTCAGGGTTTGAGCGGATGCCTGAGACCGTGGACAAAATCGCGCGACACTTTCGGCTCGCCGGCAATGGCGGCGCCGCGATCCGCAGGATCAAGGATCCGCAGTTGCTGGCCGATGATTGTGCCGAACTCGGCATCCCGCATCCGCAACTGCGATGGGACCAGCCGCCTGACCCGGAGAACTGGGTGGTCAAGACCGCGGGCGGCGCCGGCGGCGGACACGTCAGACGAGCAGCCGGAGAAAGCCCGACCGCCGGCCGCTACTTCCAGCGCTTCGTTGCCGGTCGCAGCATCTCGGCCCTGTTCGTCGGCAATGGTCAAACCGCGCACCTCGTGGGTTTCAGCCACCAATGGACGTCTCCCGCCCCCACAGCGCCCTATCGCTACGGCGGCGCCGTACGGTTGAGACGCTTCGATCGCAGACAGGCGGCGGTCATCGGCGGCTGGCTCTCAAGTCTGACGCGGCGCGCCGGCCTGCTTGGATTGTGCAGCGCCGATCTGATCCGTGGACCAGATGGCTACACGTTCATCGAGATCAATCCGAGGCCGGGCGCCACCCTCGACATTTTCGACGATGTTGACGCGCCATTGATCGAAGCGCATCTGCGCGCCGCGACGGGTCAGGTCTTCCGCTTGCCGCGCTTCGTCGATTCGATGGCGTCGATGGTGACCTACGCCGCGACGCCAATCACTCACTTTCCGTCGATTGCCTGGCCTGAATGGACAGCGGACCAACAGTCGGCTGGCACCCGTCTGATTGCCGGCGACCCTGTCTGCACGGTCTTCGCGCGCGGTCCGAGCGCCCAATCGACCAAGCGGCTCATCAAGGGACAAGCCAGCCAATTGCAACTCCAATGGGAAGGAGACCGGACATGAAAGACGGTTCGGCATTCCTGAACGACAATGCACAGCGCATCGTTGACGGCATGATCGGCGACGCCGAACGCCTGCGTATCGTCGTTTCCAGGGGACCATTGGGCGAGCGCCTGATCGATGCCGGCGCCAAGACCGTCGGCAGCGTCGAGGCCGGGATGCGCATGGCTGAGGCTGCGATGGGCGGTCTCGGCAGCGTTTCGGTGTTCATGGATCGCGCGTCACAGCAATGGCCGTTCACCGTCGAAGCGCGATCTTCGCAGCCGGTGCTGGCCTGCCTGGGCAGCCAGTATGCGGGCTGGAACCTGTCTGGCCAGGACTATTTTGCGATGGGATCTGGGCCTGCGCGGGCCCTCGCCCGGGTCGAACCGCTGTTCGAAACACTTTCCTATCACGACATCGCATCTTCCGCGGTGCTTATCCTTGAGACGGCCGAACCGCCTCCCCGCGCGACCGTTGAGAAAGTGAGCAAGGCAACTGGACTGGCGACGGAAAAGCTCACCTTCCTCTATGCGCCGACACAAAGCCTTGCCGGCGGCGTGCAGATCGTGGCGCGCGCGCTCGAGGTTGCCCTGCACAAGATCAACGATCTCAAATTCCCGCTGGAAAACGTTGTCGACGGCATCGGAACGGCGCCGATCCCCGCCCCCCATCCGGATTTCCTGACCGCTATGGGCCGAACCAACGATGCCATCATCTATGGCGGCAGCGTCCAGCTCTTCGTCAAAGGATCGGCGAAGGAGGCTGGCAAACTCGCGGAAAAACTTCCCAGCAGCGCCTCACGGGACTACGGCCAACCCTTCGCCGAGATATTCACGCGGTTCAAGGGCGATTTCTATGCCATCGACCCGTTGCTGTTCAGCCCGGCTGAAGTGATCGTGACAGCGATCGAAACCGGCGATACTTTTCGCGCCGGTCGGCGTGATCTGAAGATGCTCGAACGGAGTCTCGGCTAGGGCATGGCGGTGCAAAGGGATTCGTCTGTCATTCGCCCGCCCGGCGACTGCCTTCCGTGCAGCCCTGCCGCGGACGCTGCCATGAGGGCCTGGAATCGCTCGCGCCGCCGACATTCCCGCACCCGAGAGGCCACATGATCCCTCGCATCCTGATCGTCAGCGACAAAGTGGACACCGGCTCCAACGGCCTGGCGGCAGGACTTGGTCGGGGGGGCGCCGCCGTTACAGCCGTGCCGCTGGCGGCGATCGCATTCGATACCAGCAGCCCGAGCGGACTTGCGATCCCCGGCTTCGGCGGCACGCTGCCCGACGCCGTGCTCGTCCGTTCGATCGCCGCCGGATCGTTCGAAGCGGTTACCCGGCGCCTCGGGGTGCTGCACGCGTTAAGCAGACTGTCGGTTCCCGTATGGAAT
>NZ_RZPB01000554.1:0-4109 GCF_003998535.1 Mesorhizobium sp. M7A.F.Ca.AU.002.02.1.1
AAGGCTGAAAAGCCGCCGGAACAAAAGCCGCCGCCGCCGAAACCGCCAGACGACCAGGTGCTGAAGCGCGTTTTCCAGTACGGCCAGAAAGATACCGGGCCGGAGAAATCGCTCGACGGAAGCAGCGCTAAACCCAACACGCCGTCGCCGGCCAAGGATGAGGCTGCAAAGCCGCCTGTCGCGCCGACACCCGTGCCGACGGAGCCCGCCCCGGCTGCAACGCCACAGCAGAAGGCAGACCCCAGCAAGCCTGACGAGAAGCCGGCCACCGTTGCGCCGGACGAAAAGCCCGCGCAAAGCGAGGAAAAGCAGGCGACCGAGGACACCGACAAACAGCAGCCGGACAAACAAGAACTCGCACCGCAACCTGACGAAAAGCAAGCCGTCGTGACGCCAAAGCCATTGACGGCTGAGACCGGTGACAAGCCGGCGCCTCCAGCTTCGACTGGAAAGGCAAAGTCCAAACCTGCCAAGACAATGACGTTCAAACCCGCAAGAGCTTTCAAAGCGCCGATCGGGAATGCTGGAAGGTCAAATCCCACCAACGACGACGTTGCAGGATCACCAATCTATTCCGGCCTTCCGGGCGTCAGAAAGCTTTACTCGCAAGGGGCAACCGGCAATGCGTTCGCTACAAGCTCCATGGAGAATGTGCCGCGCGGTCAGCGGGTGGCCACCCTTTGCGGCAACGTTCTGAGCCGGGAACTGCAAAGTGCCGACTATACGGTCAAATGGGTGCCAACCATTACGCTGGACAAAGGCAATGTTCTCAATCCTCCGCAGGCCGCCTTCAGCACCAGAAACGCTTGGTACAACCTAAATTTCCGATGCGAAGTCGACGCCGATGCGACGAGGGCCCTGTCCTTCAACTTCCGTGTGGGCTCCCTCGTGCCGCCTGGCGAATGGTCCAGCCGTGGATTCACAAAGTATCGTCTAAACTAGGCCGGCACACCAAACCTAGCCAATTGCCGGCTAACTTCTTGCCAGTCGGCGCAGACGAAATCGGCACCGGCAGCCGTCAGCCGCGCGGCGTGCTCGGCATAGGTATGGCCGCCACCGGTGTAGCCGATCGCCGTCATGCCGGCGGCGATCGCGCCCTGGATGCCGAAGGGCGAGTCCTCGATGACGATGCAGTCAACGGGATTGGCGCCGATCTTGTCCGCCGCGAAGAGGAAGATGTCCGGCGCGGGTTTGCCGTTCTTGACCATCGAGGAACTGTAGATCGCATCGCCGAAGAAACGCGCCAGCCCGGTCACCGCAAGGCTGTGGTTTATGCGCTCGACGGAGGAGGACGAGGCGACACAGCGGTCGCCTGCAAGCGCCTCCAGAAAGGCAGTGATTCCCGGTGTCGGCTTCAATTCCTGCGAGAACAGCACCTTGGTCTCGGCCCAGATGTCGCCGTCCGCCGCCGCCGGAAACTGGTGGCCGGTCAAATCTTTGATCCTGGCGATGATATCGGACTGCTTCATGCCGATGCATTGGGCGATGACGCTGGTGTTGACGCCGGGCATGCCGTGCTTTTCGTAGACGCGCTCATAGGCGCGGGCGGCCAGAGGCTCGCTGTCGACAAGAACGCCGTCGCAATCGAAAATAATAGGCCTTGGTCGCGCCACGCGTTTCCCTCTCGAGTCAATTTTCGCACATCGCTATCGGCAAAAAGTCAAATGTTCAATAGCACGTGCGGTTTTGGGGGCGCGAAGAGCGGGCTCAAAGCTGGCGCAACGCATCGCTCGCACGGGAAGACACGAGCGCCCGTTGCATGGCTTGCCGGGACTGCGCGCGATCCGGGGTGATCCAGTTCGGTTCGGCGCCGAGAAAGCGGTCGAGGAAAGCCACCGCATAGGCCGGCATCTCGGTCACATTCTCGCGATAGGACCACCAGGTGCGCAAATCGTCGGCGCATTTGTCGATCCCGGGTGTCGTGCCGAATTCCTGCTCGTGGATCGCCGAAATCACCGAGACGCAGTAGTTGGTGTAGAGGAAACCCTCCGGCCAGAAGCGGACGATTTCCAGCGTGCCGGCGTTCGTTTCCGTCTCGATCAGCTGCGTGAGGCCGGAGATTTCCCTGGCCGGCGCCTGTTTTATCAGCTCACGCAGCACGAGGCCGGCGGCAAAGACGATGAAGTCGGCGCGGTCGATCGCGGCGAAGCGCTTCTGCCCCTCCATGATCTCGACCCAGTCGAGAAAGGCCCTGGTGAGCTTGGCCTCGTCGATCTCGAAGCGCACGCCGAACGTGTCCGAGACCACCTTGGCGCTGCCGCGAAAGGTGGCGCGGAACCAGCGCAACTGCCGCAGCCGATGGCGAAGATCGGGCATCAAGGCCAGTTCGTCCCTGAAGGGCAGGTCCATGTTTCCTCGTATCCTGTTTCCCGGTCAGCCTAGCACAAGCGCGCCGCCGCCGAAATCTGTCAGCGGCCCTGTGGATGACCGCTTCAGAGGCCAATATCATACATATTGACATTCTCGGAAACAAATGTTCTCACTTTGCTGTTGTCACGCGCCGGTCCAAGGTGCGATTCAACTGAGGCTTCGGGAGGAGAACCGAATGGCGATTTGGCAGTGGGGACTGCTTCTGCTGGTTATCGTGTGGGCGCTGCAGTCGCTCGGCGTCTGGCTGCAGATGCGGCATTATTCGGATGTCTTCAGGGGCGTCACCGACCAGTACAAGGACGGCTTCGTCGGAGCCGGCAATTTTCGCGGCCGGTTGGCCAAGGGCACCATCGCGCTCGTGGTGGTGACGCCCGATCTGGTCGTGCGCCGCCTGATGGTGATGAGCGGCCGTTCCGTCTTCACCAAGTTCAAGAGACATGAAGAATTCGAGGGTGTTCCCCTCGATCGACTCCGGTCCAACCCTGCAATCATGGGGGAGGGGGAACCCGGTGTGGCCGAGGCCGTGAAACGGGCGATCGAGCAGATCGACAAGACACGGTCGGAGCCGGGGAAGAAGCCGGGCCTGTCCGGTTTGAACGTAGCAAGGGCTTAGAGCCGGATGATTTCGGGCTCTAAATCAAAGGGATAGAGGACGCCGCGCACCGACTGGGATCAACCGGCGGGTGGCATAAGGAGGAGAAATGTCTGTATTTTCGTTGTTGGCGCAGCATGCCGACATGGCCGTGCACAATCTGCATGTCGCAGGTGCCATGGTTTCGGATGCCGCATTGCATGGCAAGCTCGCTGTCGAGCATGCCTCCGACCATCTCGTTGTCCTCGCACAAGCGGACAGCGGACCGATCACCGTCGATCAGTTCAAGGAAAAGCTGAAGGACGTCCAGCAGGAAGAGCAGCTCGGCTGGCTGACCGCCATCGGCAAGTACTTCATCGGCATCTTCCAGAAGGGCGGCGAGGTCTTCGCCGGCTTCGTCACCGGCATCATTCCGACGCTGGTCGTGCTGATGACGGCCTTCTATGCCGTCACCGAACTGGTCGGTGAAGAGCGCGTGCATGGCCTGGCGCGCGGCGCCGGCCGGATCGCGCTGACGCGCTACACGCTTTTGCCGCTGCTGGCGGTGTTCTTCCTCACCAATCCGATGGCCTATACGTTCGGATCGTTCCTGGAAGAAAAGCACAAGCCAGCCTTCTATGACGCGGCCGTGTCCTATGTGCACCCGCCGCTCGGCCTGTTCCCGCACATCAATCCCGGCGAGTATTTCGTCTGGGGTGGCATTCTCGTCGCGCTGCTGGAGCTGGAAAAGAAGGGCGTCGTCGTCGCCGGCTACCACGTCAAGGTGGCGATCTGGTACGCCATCGTCGGCCTCGTCGTCATCCTGCTCAAGGGCATGCTGACCGAACGCATCACCGCGATCATGGCACGCCGCCAAGGCGTCGAGCTGTAAGGGCGGGGAGGACATCATGGCCAAGACATATAAAGCCGTAAAAATCTCCCAGGGCAAAACCGGCTGGGGTGGCCCGCTCATCATCGAGCCGACCGAACAGCGCAGCAAGGTGGTTTCCGGCACCGGTGGGGGCATTCACCCGGTGGCGCAGCTCATCGCCGACATGACCGGCGCCGAGGCCGTCGACGGCTTCAGGGCACCGCCGATCGAAAGCGAGATGGCGGTTGTCGTCGTCGATTGCGGCGGCACCGCACGATGCAGCGTCTATCCGCGCAA
>NZ_RZPB01000555.1:0-4089 GCF_003998535.1 Mesorhizobium sp. M7A.F.Ca.AU.002.02.1.1
ATCCAGCTGCGTCGGCAGGAAGGTGCGGATGATCTCCATCTCGCCGCGCTCCTGCGCGGCCAGTTCCGGCCGCTTGCCGTCATCGAAGGCTTTGGCCGATTCCTCGCGCTGCTTCACCATCTTGGCCAGGATCTGCAGGATCTCCTCGTCGCTGGCCGGCTCCTTGCCTGACCCGCGATTGGCAATGTCGCGGTCGTGAATGGCGGCCTGGATCAGCCGCAATGTCGGCAGCCGGTGCTTGTCCTGCGCCTTCATCGCGCTCTTCAGGGATTCGGCGATTTTGCCGCGCATGGTGCATTCTCCTTCGATCGGCGCGGACAATAGCGCCGCGGGCGAGCCAAGGCAAACTCTGATGTGCCGGGGCAAGCCACTGATTTTGCTAGGCGAAATAAAATATGGCGGCATTTCGCATGATCATTGACCGCCCTGCCCCCTTCCCCTATGTACTGGGCCTTGCATGAACGGAAATTTGACTGCGTGGAAGCCGCGAAATCGCCGCTTCGCGCCGTTTGCCGCGCAGATGGCCCGCCGGGCCGGTTGCAGCGCGCGGCCTGACAGGAGTGCCGCATGGCCGAGATGACGCCCGCCTTGACCCCCGCTTGGGCCACGGAAAAGCCGACCGCCCTTCTGGTGCTGGCCGACGGTACCGTCATCGAAGGTCGCGGTCTCGGCGCCACCGGCTCCGCTGTCGCCGAAGTCTGCTTCAACACGGCGCTGACCGGCTATCAGGAAATCCTCACCGATCCGTCCTATGCCGGCCAGATCGTCACCTTCACCTTCCCGCATATCGGCAACATCGGCACCAATGACGAGGACATCGAGGATCTCAATCCGCTCGCCCGCGCCGGCGCCGTCGGCGCCGTGTTCAAGGCCGATGTCACCAACCCGTCCAACTACCGTGCCGGCACTGGTCTCGACCAGTGGCTGAAGAAGCGCGGCATCGTCGCTTTGTCGGGCATCGACACCCGCGCGCTCACCGCGCTGATCCGTGAAAAGGGCATGCCCAACGCCGTCATCGCGCATGCGCCCGATGGCGTGTTCGACATCGACGATCTGAAGCGCCGCGCCGCCGCATGGTCGGGCCTGATCGGGCTGGATCTCGCCAAGGAGGTTACGTCGGGCCAGTCCTCGGTCTGGCGCGAGACACCCTGGGTGTGGAACGAAGGCTTTGGCGAACAGATCGAACCGACAATGCACGTCGTCGCCATCGACTACGGCGTCAAACGCAACATCTTGCGCCTGCTCGCCGGCCTCGGCGCCAAGGTCACCGTGGTGCCGGCCAAGTCCGGCGCCGAGGAAATCCTCGCCATGCAGCCGGACGGCATTTTTCTCTCCAACGGCCCCGGCGACCCGGAAGCCACCGGCGACTATGCCGTACCGGTCATCCGGGATCTGCTGAAGACCGACATCCCGGTGTTCGGCATCTGCCTTGGCCACCAGATGCTGGCGCTGGCGCTGGGCGGCAAGACCGCCAAGATGCACCAGGGCCATCACGGCGCCAACCATCCGGTCAAGGACCACACCACCGGCAAGGTCGAGATCGTCTCGATGAACCACGGCTTTGCCGTGGATGCCGACTCGCTGCCATCAGGCGTCGAGGAAACCCACGTCTCGCTGTTCGACGGTTCGAATTGCGGCATCACCCTGACCGGCCGGCCGGTGTTCTCGGTCCAGCATCACCCCGAGGCTTCGCCCGGCCCGCAGGATTCACACTACCTGTTCCGCCGCTTCGTCAATTTGATCCGCGAAAAGCGCGGTGAGGAATTGCTGGCCGAACGGGCTTAGCGCGATCCGGTAGCGCCGCCCCTCATTGCCCTGCCGGGATGGCCCTCCCTGGTGAGCGCAATGCGGTTGTGACTCACACCTGTGCTCCATCCTCAGCGACACCGGTGGCGACATTCGTGCGCGCTGCCGGCCTCGCAACTTTCGTCACAAAGACGATGACCGCCAGCGTCAGGAAGCACGCTCCCAGCAGATAGGGCGCGCCGCCGAAGGTCACCGGCGCGCTTGGCCCGGTGAACCAGGAAAAGATCGCCGTGTAGAGCAGCGGCGTGATGATCGAGGTGATCGAGAAGATCGAGGTCATCGCGCCCTGCAGTTCGCCTTGCGCCGAAGGCGGCACCTTGGCGGCGGCGAGGCTCCGCAGCGGCGGGTCGGCCAGCGCTTCCAGGCAGCCGACGACGATCACCGCATAGATCATCCAGCCTTGCGACGCGAAGGCGTAGCCGAAGGCGCTGGCTGCCGTGAATGTCAGGCCGATGACTGCGGTCTTCCACTCGCCAAGCCTAGGGATGACGCGCGGCAGCACCGTCGCCATGACGATCGCGCCGCACAGGCCAAAGGCGCCGAGCGAGAAGCCGATCTGCTGCTCGCTCCAGCCATAGCGGTAGCTGGAGACGAACGACCAGACCGCCGGATACATCATATGCCCGAGCGTCATCAGGAAGAAGACAAGCCCGATCCAGCCGATGCCTTGATATTGGCGCATCTGCAGAAGCGTGCCGACCGGGTTGGCGCGTTTCCACTCGAAGCGGCGGCGGTGCTTGTCATCGAGCGTTTCCGGCAGGAAAAACAAAGCGATGAGGAAATTCACGAAGGCGAGCCCGGCGGCGAAATAGAACGGCACGCGCGGCCCGAACGTGCCGAGCAGCCCGCCCAGAACCGGCCCGATGACGAAGCCGACGCCAAATGCGATGCCGAGCAGGCCGAAATTCTTAGCCCGATTGTCATCGTTCGAGATGTCGGCGATGAAGGCCGATGTCGTCGAATAGCTGGCGCCCGAAATGCCGGCCAGCACGCGCCCGATGAACAGCATCGGGTAGGACCAGGCGACGGCGCAGATCAGATTGTCGATGGAGAAGGTCAGCACCGATGCGAGCAGGATCGGCCGCCGCCCGAACCGGTCGCTCAAGCCGCCCATGATCGGTGCGAAGAAGAACTGCATCGCCGCATAGACGAAGAACAGCCAGCCGCCTTCGATCGCCGCGCCGCTGATGCTGACCCCGGTCAATTCCCGGAGATAGGCCGGCAGCACCGGCATGATCATGCCGAAGCCGATAATGTCGAGCAGCAGCGTGGTGAAGACGAGCGCAAGGCCCCGTCTGGCGGTTTTGGGGTCGATCATGCAGGATCAAGCTCCTCTGCTCGCCCTCAGGCGCAGGCGGACGCACCTTATAGGCGAGCTCGCGGAAAGGAACAATGCAGGAACAGGCCGAATCTATTCATCCTGACACCACCTGACGGCAGCATCGCCGGCAGGTGAAGCTCGACAACGGTCTGGTCAGATCGGCCCACTCAGCGTGTTGCAATCCGACAGCTTGCCGCTCTTGTAACCACGCGCCAGCCAGGTCTGCCGCTGCTGCGAGGTGCCGTGGTTGAAGCTTTCCGGCACGACATAGCCCTGCATCTTCTTCTGCAGCGTGTCGTCGCCGATCTGCTTGGCGGCGTTCAGCGCGCTTTCGATGTCGCCCTGCTCCAATATGCCTTTCTGTCCGGTGTAGTGGGCCCACACACCGGCAAAGCAGTCGGCCTGAAGCTCGATTCGCACCGACATCTGGTTGGCCTCGACCTCGCCCATGCTCTGCCGCATCTGGTTGAACTTGGACATGATGCCGGTCAGGTTCTGCACATGATGGCCGATTTCATGCGCGATCACATAGGCGCGGGCAAATTCGCCCGAAGCGCCGAACTGCTGGTCGAGTTGCTGGAAGAAGGTCATGTCCAGATAGACCTTGTGGTCGCCGGGACAATAGAACGGTCCGGCCGCCGCGGAGGCAAAGCCGCAGGCCGAGCGCACCTGGCCGGAAAACAGCACCAGCTTGGGATCCTCGTAGGTCAATCCCTGCGACTTGAAGATGCCGGTCCAGGTGTCCTCGGTCTCGGCCAGCACGGTCGCCACGAACTGCTTCATCTCGTCATTGGCCGGTGTGGCACCGTTGTCCTGGCCGCTATTGTCGGTGATCTGGCCGCCGCCGCCCGGCAGCAGGCCGCCGTCGCCACCGCCCAGGATCGTCGAAGGATCGAAGCCGAAATACCATCCGGCCAGCACCACCAGGATGACGAGGAAGATGCTGCCGCCGCCACCGGTAC
>NZ_RZPB01000556.1:0-4087 GCF_003998535.1 Mesorhizobium sp. M7A.F.Ca.AU.002.02.1.1
TTTCTACACTGCCCGGCAATCGCGTCATTCCAGCTCAATGTATTTCTGAATTTCAGTCGGTGGAGCCACCGACGCCTCGACTGTCCAAAGAGGCTGCCAAGGCATGCAGGCCGGGAACGCCAAGCTGATGAATGAAGGTGATGCCAGTGCTGTGTCAAAAACAGGTGGCATCCGATGGTGCCGCGAACGAGGTTGCAAGAATGGAAAATACAAGACCGCCGGGAGAAATTGATCGCTATCGCAGGGCCTTTGTCGGCGTTGCCGCAATGGGTCTGGTTGCTACCCAGTTCACGACAGTTCGCACTGCTAAAGCACAATGCGTTTCAGAGCTGGGCGGAGCAACGACAGAACGATCGACGGCTGCCTCGTTCGCTGCGCTCAGGCAAATCGACGCCGGCTTGCTGAACGTTGGCTACGCTGAAGCTGGTCCATCCAACGGTCCCGTCGTTATCCTCCTTCACGGCTGGCCTTACGACATCCACAGCTTTGTCGATGTCGCTCCCTTGTTGGCGATGGCGGGCTATCGCGTGATCGTTCCGTACTCGCGCGGTCATGGCACGACGCACTTTCTCTCCAGTCAGACGGTCCGCAACGGCCAGCAGTCCGTGCTGGCTGTCGATGTCATCAAATTGATGGATGCGCTGAAGATCGGCGACGCGATCGTCGCCGGGTATGACTGGGGCGCACGCACAGCCTGCATCATCGCGGCGCTCTGGCCGGAGCGCTGCAATGCGCTCGTTTCGGTCAGCGGTTATCTGATCGGCAGTCTCGCGGCAAACAGAATGCCGCTGCCGCCGAAGGCCGAGCTCCAATGGTGGTATCAGTACTATTTCGCGACGGAACGCGGCCGGGCCGGGTATCAACAGTACCGGCGCGATTTCGCAAACCTTATCTGGCGGATCGCCTCGCCGAAGTGGGACTTTGACGACGCCACGTTCGATCGCAGCGCTGCGTGTCTCGACAACCCGGATCACGTCAGCATCGTCATCCACAATTACCGTTGGAGGCTCGGCCTGGTCCGAGGCGAGCCGGAATATGACGGCCTGGAAAAACGGCTGGCCGAAAGCCCGGTGATCACGGTGCCCACCATCACCCTTGAGGGGGATGCCAATGGCGCACCCCACCCCGACAGCAGTTCCTACGCCAAGAAATTTTCAGGCGGATACGCGCATCGGATCATCACCGGCGGAATTGGCCACAACTTGCCGCAGGAAGCCCCACGGGCTGTCGCCCAGGCAGTCATCGACGTCGGCGAATACTGATCGGGCAAAATCCTGACCAACTGAGGCGGAGATGATGCTGGGGTCATCTCGCGTCGGTGCTTGCAACTCCGCCCTTCCGCCGCCTGTGCCGGTCGACCAGTGGCGTTACGAACAAGATAAAGGGACCTATTGTGGATTCGACCTTGCCATCCGCTGTTTCGCAACCAGTCGTCGCGCAGCTGACGCGGGCCGCGATATTTCTCGTGGTGACGATAAATTCTGGACCAAAACACGAGGCGACGGTGCGGGCCTTATGTGCCGATCTTTCCACCCTCGTGCGCGCAGTCGGGTCCCGCGACCTGGACGGCCGGCTGTCGTGTGTCATGGCGTTTGGTTCAAATGCCTGGGACCGTTTGTTTGGAGCCTCCAGACCGAAGGACCTGCATCCATTTCGCGAGATACAAGGCCTGCATCACGCCGTCTCGACGCCAGGCGACATCCTCTTTCACATTCGTGCGCCGCGCATGGATCTTTGTTTCGAACTGGCGACGCAGATCATGTCGCGGCTCGATGGCGCAGTCTCCACAGCAGATGAGGTGCACGGCTTCAACTATTTCGATGACCGCGACCTGATCGGCTTCGTCGACGGCACGGAAAACCCGGTGGCTGAGCGCGCGGTCAAGGCCGCAATCATCGGCGAGGAGGACCCCATATTTGCCGGAGGCAGCTATGTGATAGTGCAAAAGTACCTGCATGATCTGAAAGCATGGAACGGGCTCCCAATCGAGGAGCAAGAGGGAATTGTTGGCAGGAAAAAACTCACCGATGTCGAGCTGGACGATGCCGTAAAGCCGACCTCCGCCCACAATGCGCTGACCACAATCATCGAGAACGGAGAGCAGTTGGAGATCGTCCGCGACAACATGCCATTCGGCGACGTGGGCAAGGGCGAGTTCGGCACTTATTTCATCGGCTACGCCCGTTCGCCGCGCAGAATCGAGCAGATGCTCGAGAACATGTTCATTGGCCGCCCGCCAGGCAACTACGATCGGTTGCTGGACTTCAGCCGTGCAGTCACCGGCAATTTGTTCTTCGTACCGTCGGCGACATTCCTGGAAAAGGTTGCGACGGGGGAAGCCATGTCGACCGCTGGTCTGGGCCCGTCGGGTTGACCTGTTCGGAGTCGCCGTCAAATAGGTTCCCACCAAATATCGATCACCCCGTCATGGGAATGGCTTGCCACGCGCGGTGTCTTGTCGAAGACCTCCCAGCGGCGAAAATCCCTCTCAATGGCGTCGGTCAGCTCGAACAGCATCGTCTCGATCCCGATGTGTGGATGAGGCGCATCATGTTGTCGACGCTGACGAAGGGCACCATGGCCTTTGCGGACGGAAGGGGGCTCGGCATGCTCGGTCTCCTGCGGGCTATCTGGACGTTTGCAGCCAGCGTACGGCCAAGCCATACTGATCAAAATCTCAACATCGCCCTGCAAATTGCGCAAGGATAGCAAATATGCCCAATGAAATTGTCAAATCGGTCAATATTCGATGATCGGCAGCGACATCGCAAAATATGCCCCCGATGCGCTCGACCGGGCAATCATCGCCCATCTGAGGGTAGACGGACGCGCCTCGCTGGCAAAACTTGCCGAAGCCGTCGGCGTCGCGAGAGGCACGATCCAGAACAGGCTCGACCGGCTTCTGGCAACGGGAACCCTCACGGGCTTCACGGTCCGCGTGCGGGAGGACTACGACGACAACGCAGTCCATGCCGTCATGATGATTGAGCTCGTCGGCAAATCGACGACACAGGTGAACCGCAAACTGCGCGGTCTTCCCGAGGTGCGCGCCTTGCATACGACGAACGGCAACTGGAGTGTCGAGTGGCGGGTGGTCGGGCCGCAAGGGGTCTGGCGTCATAGGCTAACCTCCAGTTGCGGCGATCCTGTCGTAGGCGGGGCGGCATCGCAAGAGAATTGGCTCTGCTGCGCACAGCCTGTAAGCCAGCGTGCAATTTTGATCTAATGCAGATTTGCTGGAGTGGCGGTCGTTTCCAATTCGCCGACCTAGTTGTCGACCGCGATCATCACGTCGGATGCCTTAACCGCAGCACAGGTTCCAGGCCGACTTCGAGGCCAGTTCGTCGTCCGCCTGATGAACGGCGGGTATCAGAATAGTGCCGTTCGCTCGCGAACGACGGGGGATGGAGTCGTGAGCTGACAAGAGAAACTTTGCCCGAGGACGCGTGTCAGCGAGCGTACGGTGCATCTAACCCGGTATCCAAGATCGAGCAGCTGCAAGATACAGCACATACCGAGGAAGCCGGAACCTCCCGTAACCAGCACTTGTTGGGATTGCGTAGGACGTTTCAGAGGTCTGATCATCGGCATCTGAAGTTGCGGGATTTCCATCGCAGTTTGAGCACTGATTCGATAGCCGACCACGCCCTTTCCCGATAGCTTGGTCCTCTCCCCGGAAAAGCACAATCTCATACAGCTGGAAGACATTCTGCCCGACGACTATGCAGTGTGGGTCAAACCACGCCAAAGTTCGGCTTGAAAATCGACGGCGGGCGGAACCGATCTTATGTCGATGAATAGGTCAAACCCTCGTTTTTCGAATAGATGCCTAACGCTGACAAACACCACGCCTACGGCGCGATCGACCCAAAGGTGCAGCCGGTAGGGAATGATGCGGATGAGCCCGGTGGGATGATCGGTCAGGACGGCCAAGGGTCGCGCCGCGCCACCGGCAACAACCCTAGAGCCACATTGCGACTGGTGCCGACATCTTTGTTGCGGAGGCCCAGGCAGCTTTATTCCCGTAAACCAGACATGCCAACGACAACACTTGAGGCCGCTGTTGCGCCAGGGTCGGCGAATCTTC
>NZ_RZPB01000557.1:0-4080 GCF_003998535.1 Mesorhizobium sp. M7A.F.Ca.AU.002.02.1.1
GTCAGGTTGAGGACTCCAGCCTGTACGGCTTCGCCTGGCGCTACGCTTCGGGGCGTGCTCTCGCCCGAGACAAGCGAACAGTCCAGGTCCGACGTCCCTCGAGAGACCTTGCCGTCAACGGGTATCCTTTCACCGGCTGCGATCAACAGCAGCATGCCGGGTTCGATCTCGCCAACCGGCAGATAGTCGCGTGCGCCGTCGCCGCGCAGCACCATGGCGCCACGTACGGCCAACTGGGACAGGCCTTTCACGGCGGTCCGGGCACGTTCGCGCATCACGTGATCCAACGTGCGGCCGATCAACAGGAAGAACAGCAGCGACACCGACGCATCGAAATAGGCGTGGTCGCCATGGTTGATCGTCTCGTAGAGGCTCATGGCGTAGGCGAGGGACACCCCGACCGCGATCGGCACGTCCATGTTCATGCGGCCGTGACGCAGCGCGTTCCAGGCCGAGCGGAAGAAGATGCCGCCCGCGAAGGCAAGTGCCGGGATCGCGATCAGCGCCGAGAGCCAATGAAACAGGTCCCGCGTTGCGCCTTCGGCGCCAGACCAGACCGACACTGAAAGCAGCATGATGTTGCCCGCCGCAAAGCCGGCGACAGCAACGGCGCGGATCAGCTCCGAAAGCGTTTTGTCCTTGTTGTCGACCTCGGGGTCGAACAGATGCGCCTCGTAGCCTAGCCGTCCCAGCGCGGCGACGAACGGTGGCACCTGGTTTCCACGCCAGCGGACCGCGACCCGCTTCGTCGACAGGTTGACCCGAGTGCTCTCCACTTGATCGAGCATTCCCAATGCCGTCTCGATCGCCTCGATGCAGGCCGCGCAATGAACCGTGGGGACTGAAAGATCGGTCTGGCGGAGATCATCGCCGAGCGATCGGCTCGCCAGCCTTATCTCCTGGCTGGACGGCAGGACCGATCCGGTGTTGACCAGATCAAGCGCCATTTCGGCGCCCGGTGCACAACAACTCATTGCAGCGCTCCATTGGAAATCATGATCCTGCGGACGTCGCGATACGGCTTTTCCAGACCGGCGTCGGCGTCGACTTCCACAATCCAGACGCCGTCCTTCGGCATGTGCTGGGCTGCGAATTCCTGGTCCGAGGCGGGCGCGAGGATGACCGACTTGTCCTCTTTCTCGTAGGCGGGATGGCGAAACAGCACCTTGACGCCATGCAAGGGAACCGGCTTGCCGGCGGCGTCGGTGAGGCCATAGCGAACTTCGCCCCATGCGATGGTCAGCCTGCCGGTCCAGCCAAGGGCTGCTTGCGCGCGACCCTCCTCGGCCTTCTTGTTGAATTGCTGGCTCGCCACATAGGTGTTCTCGACGACAAGGCCGGTCCAACTGGTGTTGGCGAGCGTGGCCATCGTCAGATTGACCGCGATGACCACGCCGAAGAAGGCAAGGATGGTGAACAGCATGTGCCTGCCGGTGAATTCGCGGGTTTTTTCAGCGTTAGCGGTCATCTGGCGATCTCCGGCGCGTTGAAGGTGGCGGTGTATTCGTCCGCCTCGAAGCTCGACTTGTCCTCGACACGGAACGTGAAGGTTTGCGCTGCGCCACGGATTTGGTCGGCCGGCTGGCGCACGAAGACCTTCAGCATTTTCAGGCGATCGGGCTCGACCGGGATGGCAAAGGAGCGACCCGCCTTGATGTCGTCCCCGACCACGCTCATTTCGCCTCCTTGCAAGCCCTGCATGGTGACAACAATGATCCGCGGCTCGGGGATCATGTTGAGCAGTTTGACGGTGTAGCCGTTGCGGATCGAGCCGTCGGACAACGGTACGAATTGCGGATTGCGGTCGTGCAGCACATTGACTTCGAGCCTGTCGCGCGTCAGCAGCGAATAGAGCAGACCCAGGCCGATCAGCGACCACAGACCCATGTAGACGTAGGTGCGTGGCCGGAAGATCTTGCTGACATGGAAATGCGCCACCTTGTCGGAGAACAGGCCATCAGCGGTCCTGACCAGCGACGGGTTGACTGAACTGGAGCCGCCCGCGGTCGCCAGCATCATGTTGGCGTTGTAATCGGAGAGCGTTGCGTAGGAAATCAGTCCGCGTTCCCTGCCGAGCTTGCCCATGACGCCGTCGCAGGCGTCGATGCAAAGCGCGCAGGTGATGCATTCGAGCTGCTGGCCGTCGCGAATGTCGATCCCCATCGGGCAGACCGCGACACAGGCATTGCAGTCGACGCAGTCGCCGACCGACTGTCCCGCGGCTTGCACCGACTTGGCATGACGCGAACGCGGTTCGCCGCGCCAGTCATTGTAGGTGACGGTGAGCGAACTTTCGTCGAGCATGGCCGCCTGGATGCGTGGCCATGGGCACATGTAGGTGCAGACCTGTTCGCGCATCAGCCCGCCGAACGTATAGGTCGTGGCCGTCAGCACGGCGACGGTGATGTAGGCAACGGGTGCCGCGGTGCCGGTAAAGAGTTCGCCAACCAGCGTCGGCGCATCGGCAAAATAGAAGATCCAGGCGCCGCCCGTCGCCGCCCCTATGCCCAGCCAGATGGCGTGTTTCGATGCCCGCAGCGCAAGCTTGCGGGCGGTCCATGGGCCGGCATCGAGTTTCATGCGTGCGTTGCGATCACCCTCGATGGCGCGCTCGACGACCAGAAACAGATCGACCCATACAGTCTGCGGACATGTATAGCCGCACCAGGCGCGACCGATAGTCGACGTGATCAGGAAAAGACCGACGCCGGCCATGATCAGAAGGCCGGCCACATAGTAGAATTCCTGCGGCCAGATCTCGATGAAGAAGAAGTAGAAGCGCCGGTTGGCGAGATCGAGCAGCACGGCCTGGTCCGGGGCGAACGGGCCACGGTCCCATCGCAACCACTGTGTCAGGTAGTAGATACCGAGTGTGATCGCCATCACCAGCCACTTGAACCGACGAAAGTTCCCTGTTGCCCGTTTCGGGAATATCTTCTTGCGCGCGGCATACATCGGCTGGCGCACCTTGGCGGAATTGGCCGCTTCGGCTTCGAGCCGCTCTACCTGCGTATTGTCCAGCACATGCATCTCCACTCGCGCAGGCGACAATCTGCCCATGCCCAGGCTGCCAGCGTAGGCAAGTCTTGGCGCGGGGCGGGGGCAGGCGCGTTGATGCAAGTCAATTACCGGTGCCGAATATAGGTCGAGGCCCGGCATGGCCGGGCCTCGTCGCTTGGCTGGCGAAGGGTGGGAACAGGTCCCCGCTTCCTATTCCCCACCACCAAGCGAATGGATATAGACGGCGAGTTCCTTGACCTTGGTCTCGCCCAGGCGTGCGCCCCAGGCCGGCATGACGCCCTGTTTTGGCGCACGGACCTGTGCGGCGATGGCTGTCTCACCGGATCCATAGAGCCAGATCGCATCGGTCAGGTCGGGCGCCCCGAGCTCCTTGTTGCCTTTTGCATTGTCGCCATGACAGGCCACGCAATTTTCGGCAAAGACCTTGGCGCCGGGCTCGACGAGGCTGGCATCCTGGACCTTTCCCGACAGGCTGGCGACATAGGTGCTAACCTGAGCGATCTGGTCAGTGGTTATGATGTCGCCAAAGGCAGGCATTTCCGACAGGCGCGTCTCCGCATCGGACGCAAAGCGGATGCCGTGCATAATCGTCTGCTGGATCTGCTCGGCCTTGCCGCCCCACAGCCAGTCGTCGTCGTTGAGATTGGGAAAGCCCTTGGAACCTTGGGCGCCGGAGCCATGACATTGTACGCAATTGACCTTGAAAGCGGCGCCACCGGCGGCGATTGCGAATTCGCGCAGGCCATCGTCCGCGGCGATCTCCGAGACGCTCTTGGACGCCACCGCCGAGATGTATTTGCCCTTGGCGGCTTCAGCCGCAGTCAGCTCGTTCCTGACTTCGTTGCGGCTGGAATAGCCGAGCAAACCCTTCGTCGCCGAGTGCAGCAGGGGCCATGCCGGATAGGCGATGGTGTAGCCGATGGCCCAGACAATGGTGATGTAAAACGTGATGACCCACCATCTGGGAAGCGGGTTGTTCAGTTCCCGGATGCCATCCCATTCGTGGCCGGTGGTCGAGACGCCGGAGATTTCATCGATATGCTCGTCGCTCATGATCAC
>NZ_RZPB01000558.1:0-4079 GCF_003998535.1 Mesorhizobium sp. M7A.F.Ca.AU.002.02.1.1
ATGTAGATGGGCTTCATGTTACGCGTATACTCTCCTCGACGGCCCCATCCATTCCATAGCAGGCCATGGCGGCACACGAAAGTTTGTTGCGACGTCTCTGGACGCCGCCGGGGAGATGCTGTTCAAACCGGTTCCGTCATGACTGCCATTCCCGAGACCGCAACCTTGTCCGAAACGGCCATCCATGCGCGGCGCGTGGCGCTGATCGTCGCCATCGCCTTCTTCATGCAGTTGCTGGATTCGACGATCATCTCGACATCGCTGCCGCAGATGGGCGCCTCCTTCGGCGTGTCGCCGGTGGCGATGAGCATCGGCATCACCGTCTACATGCTGACCATGGCGGTGTTCGTGCCGCTGTCGGGCTGGCTCGCCGACCGGTTCGGGGCGCGCAACATCTTCCTGCTGGCGATCGTCCTGTTCACCCTGGCTTCGCTCGCCTGCGGCCTCTCGCAAACCCTGACCCAGTTCGTCGCCGCACGTGTCGTGCAAGGGCTCGGCAGCGCGCTGATGACGCCGGTTGGGCGCATTCTCGTCCTGCGCAATGCGCCGAAATCCGAACTGCTCAACGCCACGGCGCTGATCACCTGGCCAGCACTGTTTGCGCCGGTGGTCGGGCCGGTGCTCGGCGGCTTCATCACCACCTATCTGTCCTGGCACTGGAATTTCTTCATCAACATCCCGCTCGGCGTGATCGGGCTGGCGCTGGTCGCCCGTTTCATCCCAGGCGACCGCGAGGCCGACCCCAAGCCGCTCGACTGGCCCGGTTTTTTCCTGACATCGGCGGGACTTGCCTTGCTGCTCTACGGTCTCGAGCGTATCGCGCATCCCGAGGACGGCGTGCTGCCGACAGCGCTGCTGATCGTAGCCGGCATCGTCCTCGGCTGGCTGGCGGTGCGCCATCTCAGGCGCGCGCCGCATCCGCTGCTCGATCTCTCCTCGTTCAAGGTGCTGACCTTCGCCATCTCGACGCTTGCCGCCGGCACCATTTTCCGGGTGGCGATCAACGCCACGCCGTTCCTGCTGCCGCTGCTGTTCCAGGTTGGCTTCGGCCTTTCGCCTGTCGATGCCGGCTTGATGATCCTGGCCTATTTCCTTGGCAATCTCGGCATGAAGACGGTGACCACGCCGACGCTGCGCCGTTTCGGTTTCCGCTCAGTGATGGTCGTCAACGGCATCATCGCCTCGGCCTCGATCATGGCTTGCGGAGCGATCTCGCCGCAGACGCCGCAAGCGCTGGTGGTGGCGCTGATGCTGATTGCCGGCCTGTCGCGCTCGATGCAGTTCACCGCCCTTAACACGCTGGCCTTCGCCGACATCGATGCGTCGCAACGAAGCTCGGCGGCGACGCTGTCCTCGATGCTGCAGCAGGTGGCGATGCTGTTTGGCGTCGCGGTGGCGGCGGCGATCCTTAATCTGTCGCAGATCGTCAGGGATCGCCCCGCTCTCGATCTTGTGGATTTTCGAGTAGCCTTTCTGGTGATCGGCGCCATCGGGCTGGTGGCGGCGCTGCGTTTTCTCGTGCTCCCGCCAGGTGCGGGCGCGGAGGTTTCCGGGCACTCGCCGGGAAATTCAGATCGATTTTTCCGCCTGATGCGGAGATAAATTCCGTCCTGTCCCTTTGCCTTGGTGCAGCGCTTTCGCGTGCGGCCGCAATGGCGCAACCAATTGCCAAAAGCGCAGAGTTTTCCGCGCATTGCGCCAGCTTCGGCAATCGATCGTCCACTCGATAAATATCGCAGCCGGCCTGGGTTCCGGGCGCGGATTCATTTGACGAACCGGCGTTGGGCCGATTAGCGTTCTTTCCCAGGGATGGCAGCGCTGCCATCGGGGCAAACGCAGACATGAACACCATCGGCTGGCCAAATTTCAGGAGCCTGAACCAGGAAGGCATTGTCTTTGCCATCGCCGTGGTGCTGTTCGTTGCAGCGGCTATAGGCCTGCCAGGTTTCATCGACCCCAACAATCTCGTCGCCATCGTCCGCTCCGTGTCGGTGCTGGGCATCCTTGCGCTCGGCATGGCCGTGGTCATCATCGGCCGCGGCATCGACCTCTCTGCCGTCGCGATCATGGCGATGTCGGTCGCCTGGTACCTGCAACTGCTGAATTCGGGGACGCCGGACGGGCTTGCCTTCGCCTATGTGCTGGCCGGTGTGCTGGCCATCGGCCTGCTCAATGGTTTTCTCGTCGCCTATGCCGACGTGCCGGCGATCTTCGTGACGCTGGCGACAGGCTCCTTCGTCTTCGGCTATGTACGCTCGCAACTGATCACGCAGGATGCCGTGCCGGTGCCGCAGGGCCATTGGGTCGAGTTGCTCGGCGGCCTGCGCTTCCTCGACATTCCCATCGAGGTTTTCGTCTTCGCAGGGCTGGCCTTCCTGTTCTTCCTGTTCCTTCGCTACACCAAATGGGGCCGCTATATCTATTTCGCCGGCGATAATCCGGTGGCCGCCCGCAACATCGGCATGCCGGTGCGGCCGATGCTGGTGCTGCGCTATGTGCTTTCCGCCTTCGTCGCACTGGTCGCCGGCCTGCTGACGGCGGCCAGCCTGCATTCGATCAATACCCGCGTCGTCAATTCGACGCTGCTCTACGATATCGTGCTGGTGGCGGTTATCGGCGGCATCGGCCTGTCCGGCGGGCGCGGCGGGGTGCGCAACGTGCTGGTCGGTGCGGCACTGATCGGCATCCTGCTCAACGCCATGACCATCATCGACATTCCGCTGCTCTACCAGAACCTGATCAAGGCAGCGATCCTGCTCGGCGCCATCATCGTCGACGGCATCATCAATCCACGTGACGAGCAGACCGCCCAGCAGGGCGACATTTAGACCTGAACTGCGGCGGACGGTTGGGGCCGGCCGCTGATAACAACGACCAAAGCAAAAGGATCCGACATGAAACTGATCAAGACACTCATGGCCGCCGCCACGGCGCTCGCCGTCACCGCCTTCGTGGCGCCAACCTTCGCCGCCGACGATCCGGGGCCGACTGCGTACGCGCAGGCGCTCAAGGGCAAGCGCGTCATGCTGGTGCCGCTGGCAATGGGCTTCGACCTGGCGCAGGGCTGGGCGCACTATCTGAAGACCGAAGTCGAGGCCTGGGGCGGCGTGTTCGAGACGCGCGACCCGAACTGGGTCGTCGATGCCGGCGCGCAGGCGATCACGGACGCCATCTCCTCGGACACCAGGCCGGATGTGCTGATCATCCACGCGCCGGACCTCAACTCCTATTCCAAGCTGATGAAGAAGGCACAGGCCGCCGGCACCTATGTCATCCTGGTCGACAATCCCGCCAACTTCCCGGCCGACGCCTTTATCGGCAGTGACTGGGACCGGCTTGGCCAGCTCGAGGCCGAAGCGGCGATCAAGGGCTGCGGCCCGAACTCGTCGAAGAAGATCGGCCTTGTGCAGGGTGACCAGGCGAACTCCTCCAGCCTCTATCAGTATGCCGGCATCATGAAGGTGCTGGACAAGAATCCCGACTTCAAGGTGGTGGCCAAGCCCGATTCCAACTGGGATGCGACGACCTCGCGCAACGTGACGACGACGATGCTGCAGCAGAACCCGGATATCTGCTCGATCATCGATTTCTGGGATGGCGACGCCACCGGCGCGTCCGCCGCGATCCGCGATGCCAAACTCGACGGCAAGGTGTTCCTGGTCACCACCGGCGGCGGCGAAAAGGCGGCCGATTGCGACAAGCTGGTCGACGGCACCTATGGCGCTGTGGTGATGACCGATCTTGCTCGCCAGTCGGGCGACATGAACGACATCATCAAGTTCCTGCTGCAGAGCGGCCAGCCGGCCGGCACCTCGCACACCTACATCTACACGCTGGAGAAGGCGACGACCAAGGCCGACCTCAAGCCCGACAGCTGCTGGGACCTGAAGGCGCTGCAGGCACAAGCGGCGGCGGCAAAGTAAGCCGCACCTTTTCGACTGAAGTACAAGCGAGGTGACCGGAAGGATCCGGTCACCTCGTCCCCTCATGGAATAGCAGCAGCCGATGTCCTTTCGCGAACGCCTCCAGTCCTGGCGCTACAATCTCGTGCCCGACCATGTCGTCGGCGAGATACTGAC
>NZ_RZPB01000559.1:0-4056 GCF_003998535.1 Mesorhizobium sp. M7A.F.Ca.AU.002.02.1.1
GCAGGATATCGGGCGGCACCAGTTTCTGGCGCTGGCGCTTGTGCGCCGGCGTGTCGCCGGTGCGCGTCTCGATGGTGACGGGCAGCCCGATCTCTTCCACCGGTTTGCCGAGATTACGCTCGATATCGACGGCAAGCGCCTTCAACGGCGAGATGTAGAGCGTGTGGATACCGCGCTGCGCCTGGCCCGGCTTTCTCTTTGGCCGGTTGGCCAGTTCGGTCAGCGAAGGCAGGAAGCCGGCCAGCGTCTTGCCGGCACCGGTCGGCGCGATCAGCAGGACCGACTGACCGGCCTGGGCCTTCGCCAGAAGTTCGATCTGATGGGCGCGCGGCGACCAGCCTTTCTCGCCAAACCATCTGAGGAATGGTTCGGGCAGGGCCACGGCGGCATTCTGTTCGGCAAGGCGCGGCTCAACTGTCACCCGCCAGAGGTAGCGCGACGGCGCGCGAACGCCAAGGAAAATCGGAACAAAAGGTGATCGAGGTGAGCTTTCCTCGCCCCGGTACGGGGAGAGGATGCCGGCAGGCAGGTGGGGGGCGGCGCGAACCTCTCAATGCTGGCGCTGTCCCTCATCCGCCCTCGGGCACCTTCTCCCCGTGAACGGGGCGAAGGAAGAAAGGCTACGGCCTCCTGAACCCTGTCGGGCCACCATAGAGATAACCGATGCGGTCAACCGCATCCTTCAGGCCTTCGCGCGACACCAGCATGGTGTGGCCGTTGGCGTGGATCATCGTGTCGGCATCGGTCATGACGGCGACATGGCCCTTCCAGAACACCAGATCGCCGCGTCGCAAGCCGGAGAAATCAGGTCCCGGTTCCAGCGGCTCGCCAAGGGCCGCAGCCTGCATGTCGGAATCGCGCAGCACGTCTCTGCCGGCCATGCGCATCGCCAGTTGCACCAGCCCCGAACAGTCGATGCCGAAACCGGAAGTGCCACCCCAGAGATAGGGTGTTCCTAGAAACGCCTCGGCAACCGCGACATAGTCGGACACAGCTTCACTGAGCGGCCGCAGGTGACCTGCGATCAGCGCCTCGCCGGACGGCAGGACCGCATAGTGCGTACCGCGCGTCTCGGCCGCCTCCGTCACTGTCACCGTCGATCCCATCGACAATTGTCCGGCGATCGGAAAGCGCAGATCCGGCGCGGGATAGAGGAAGGTGCGCGGCACGCAGACGATGTGCGTCGGCGTATGGTCCCGTTTGCCCAGCATCGTGTCGGCGACATAGCCGACATAGCCGTCGCGTTCGGCCTGGACCCAGGCCCAGCCTTCAGCGACATCGAAGACCAGGACATCGTCGCCGAACAGGGCTTGCGTGTTGACGCCGGCATCCGCCCGCGGCGCCTTGCGCATATCGGCCACTGACGCGATGACCCGCGCCGGCCGGCCGGCGACGAAGCGGTCAGCGGCGACCTCACCCTTCAGCCGTGCATCGGCAAGGTCCGAGCGAAAAGCGTGAAGGCGGGCATCCCTGGCAGTCAAATCGAGCACTCTGTTGAAAAGGTCGCTCACATCGGCAGTTCGAGCGCCTTGGCGATGATACCATCGCCGAAGCGCTCGACAAAGAGCGCGCCCTCGACCGTGCGCCTGATCAGAACATTGCGCTTGTCGAGCTCGTCGCGATGGCGCGAGACGAGTTTCAAAGCGCCCATCGTGTCAAGGGCGCGGGTGATCACCGGCTTGGTGACATTGAGCCGGGCGGCGAGCCCGCGCACGGTGTGCGGCGGCGGATCGAGATAGATGGTGAACAGGATTGCCGTCTGGCGCATGGTCAGATCGGGCGCGTCGTCGCGCACCTGCGACAGCATCACCTGCTGCCACAGTCGCAAGGCCTGGCTCGGGCGCATCGCAATCGACATCGCGCCAGCATGACGGCAAATTGTTTCGGTTCCGTTTCAGTCAAAGCGATTGCCGTCTTTCGCCTGCGACTGTCAGCCATAGCGTTTCGCGATGATCCGCTCCAGCGCGCGGATGCCCTGTGCCTCGCCGCCGGCGGGGCCATGCGGACGATCAGCCGGATTCCAGGCGAAGATGTCGAAATGCGCCCAGCCCGCGGTTTTTTCGACAAAGCGCTTCAGGAACAACGCCGCTGTGATCGAGCCGGCGAAACCGTCCGTGGTGACATTGTTGATGTCGGCGATCTTCGACGACAGTTTTGCATCGTAGGGCCGCCACAGCGGCATGCGCCACAGCGGATCCTCCGTCGCGACGGAAGCCTCCGCCAGATCGGATGCCAGCGTTTCGTCGCCGGTGTAGAACGGTGGCAGATCGGGGCCGAGCGCGACACGGGCAGCCCCGGTCAGCGTCGCCATGTCGACCAGAAGCTGCGGCTCCTCCTCGTCGGCCAGCGCCAGCGCGTCGGCCAGCACCAGCCGTCCCTCGGCATCCGTGTTGCCGATCTCGACAGTGATGCCCTTGCGGCTCATCAGCACGTCGCCAGGCCGGAAGGCGTTGCCGGCAATCGAATTTTCCACCGCGGGAATGAGCACGCGCAGCCGCACATTCAGCCCGGCAGCCATGATCATCGAGGCGAGGCCAAGGACATTGGCGGCACCGCCCATGTCCTTCTTCATCAGCAGCATGCCGGACGATGGCTTGATGTCGAGGCCGCCCGTGTCGAAGCAGACGCCCTTGCCGACCAGCGTCACCTTCGGTGCGTCTTGCTGTCCCCATCGCATGTCGATCAAGCGCGGTGCGCTGGTCGACGCACGGCCGACCGCATGGATCATCGGGAAGTTCCGGTCGAGGAGATCGTCACCCTTGATCACCGAGACTTCGGCCTTGTGCCTGGCGGCCAGGGTCCGCACCGCCTGCTCCAAATCTTCCGGACCCATATCGCTGGTCGGCGTGTTGACCAGATCGCGTGTCAGGAAGACGCCATCGACAATGCGGCGAACGCGCCCGGCATCGACGTCGGCCGGCAGGCCGAAGCGCAGCGCCCTGCCTGGCTTCTTGCCGTAGCGGGTGAAGACATAACCGCCGAGCAGCAGCGCGATCGCCGCGAGTTCGGCCTCGGCCGGCGCCAAGGCGAAATGCCAGTCGCCTTCCGGCAAGGCTTTCGACAATGCGCCGAGGGCAAGCGCGCCTTCGCCATCGCCGATACCGAACAAGGCGCCGCCGAGCGCCCCGTTTTCGCCGGGCACGACCAGTGTCCTGCCTGCCTCGCCGGAAAAGCCGTTGGCCCTGGCCCAGGCGATGGCGGCCGGCGCAAGACCGGCCGCGTCCAGACCGTCCCTGGCGACCAGATGGACCGGCAACGCGCCCGGCAATGTCTTCCCGACGAGTTCGACAGGCATGCGATGTTCTCCGTGTGAGTCGCCGTTCTTAACCGTCCGTTAGGGTTAACAGAATATTTCTGCGAGAGGGAAGACGGCCACGCAATGGCCGCGCATGAATGGAGGCTTAGGGTGCCATGCCGACCAACCGCAGGATCAATATCAGGGGAAAACGGCTCATCACCATGGCTCTTGTGCTGGCGCTGACGGCGGGCGTCGCCGGTTGCGGAACCGACAAGCTCTCCACCGGCTCTATCGCACGCACCAGCGGCAAACCGCTTGAAAGCATGTCGGCCGGCGAACTGCACAATGCCACCGGCGCACTTGGCCAATCCTACGCGAAGAACCCCAACGACAAGCGGATAGCGACGAACTATGCGGCGGCGTTGCAGATGGATGGCGACGCCGACCAGTCGCTGGCCGTGATGCGCAAACTCGCCATCGCTTTGCCCAAGGATCGTGACGTGCTTGCCTCCTACGGCAAGGCGCTGGCCGCCAATGGCCAGTTCGAGGCGGCGCTCGACGCCGTGCGCCGCGCTCAGACACCGGAATATCCCGACTGGAGGCTGGTGTCGGCGGAAGCGGCCATTCTCGACCAGACCGGCCAGAAGGACGATGCGCGCCAGCTTTACCGCAAGGCGCTCGACCTCAAGCCGAACGAGCCTTCCGTGCTCTCCAATCTTGGCATGTCGTATGTGCTGGAAGGTGATCTGCGCACCGCCGAAACCTATATGCGCTCGGCCGCGCAACAGCCGAATGCGGACAGCCGGGTCCGCCAGAAC
>NZ_RZPB01000055.1:0-15636 GCF_003998535.1 Mesorhizobium sp. M7A.F.Ca.AU.002.02.1.1
GTGCCGTACAAGGTTGCGGCCTATCACAAATGCACCGCCGCTCACGACCGCGCCGCGAGGGTGCAGAGCGCCAATTCCGTGCGCCGGCTGCCCGATGGCAGCTGGTACGCCGACAATTTCGACGGCGTCGGCTTTATCGATGGCCTCAAGGCAGGCGGACATGAGATTGCCGGCCGCCGCATCCTTCAGGTCGGCGCCGGCGGCGCCGGCGCGTCCCTGGCCTATTGTCTCGCCGAAGCCGGTGCCGAGGAAATCCGCTTGGCCGACATCGATACCGGTCGCGCCGAAAAACTGGCGGCGCTGGTCGCGCAGGTCTTCCCGAAATGCCGCATCCAGGTTGGAGAGGCCGAGCCTTCCGGCATGCATATGGCGATCAACGCCACGCCGGTCGGCATGCACGCCGGCGACCCGCTGCCGCTGGATGTGAGCCGGCTGACCCCGGACATGACGGTCGTCGACATCATCATGGAGCCCGCCGAGACCCCCCTGCTAAAGGCGGCGAAAGAGATTGGCTGCCGCATTCAGCCGGGGCGCCCGATGATGGATTTCCAGGTCCGGGCCATGTCCGAATTCTTCGACATCGAAGGCAAGGGTCGCGGCAATGGCTGAGACATTGACGGCCGTCGTCATCGGCGGCACTTCCGGCATCGGACGCGCGATAGCGCTGCGCTTCGCCGAGGACGGCTACCATCTGGTGGTCGCCGGCAGGGATGCGGCACGGGGCGATGAGGCGGTTGGCGCCTGCGCGGCGGTCGGCGCACCGCGCGCGCTGTTTGTCCAGACCGATGTCGCCGAATCCGGCTCGGTGGAAGCGCTGGCGCAGGCCGTCAGCGACGCGTTCGGTACCCCGCACGTCGTCGTCAACTGCGCCGGCATCCTGCAGAGTGGCAAGCACGTCCTCGACCAGGATCTGGACGAAGACGAGAGGATGTGGCGAGTGAACTATCGCGGCACCTTGCTGGGTTGCCAGGTGTTCGGTCGGCTGATGTCGGCTGCCGGGCGAGGCGCGATCCTGAACGTCGGCTCGCTTGCCTCCTTCGCGCCGCTGTCCCTGCCCGCCTACACGCCCGGAAAGCATGCCGTCCTGGCCTTGACCCAGATCCTGGCCGCCGAGCTCGGTCCGCACGGCGTACGCGTCAATGCGGTGGCACCCGGCTACACGCTTTCGGACGGGCTGAAAGCCAGGATCGCCAAGGGTGAGCGCAACCCCGAAGCCATCCAGGCGACCACCGCGCTGCGCCGCTTCGTCGAGCCGCGCGACGTTGCCGAGGCCGCACTGTTCCTCTGCTCCGACCGGGCCGCATCGATAACCGGCGTCACCCTGCCCGTCGACGCCGGCTGGCTCGTTCAGGCGCCCTACGCACAATATCTGCAGGGAAACCCCATCCGCCAGACGCCGGCAATCTGAGTCCATCCGGCGGAGGCCGGAAATCTGACCCATCCGGCGGAGGCCGGAAATCTGACCCATCCGGCGGAGGCCGGAAATCTGACAAGGACAATCCAATGAGTGACATCAAGCGCTTCGACTTCGACACCCGCATCCACCACGGGGTCATCCACAATGGCACCCTCTACCTCACCGGCCAGGTCGCAAAGCCGGGTCAGTCCGCAGCCGACCAGATGCGCGAGGCGCTTGGCAAGGTCGACGTCCTGCTTGCCAAGGCCGGTACGGACAAGACACGTATCCTTCACGTGCAGATGTGGCTGGACGACATCAGGGATTTCGACGAGGTCAACACGGTCTGGGACGGATGGATGCCGAAGGAGCATGCACCCGCGCGCTCTTCCGGCGAAGGACGGATGGCCAAGCCTGGAATGCTGGTCGAGCTGATCGTCACCGCGGCGGTTTGAATGGCCTTGCCGGTTCGGGCATCATCGCGAATCTGGCTAAGGGGAGACTGATGACGAAGCGCAAACCGCTTTCCACTGTCGTGGCGGAGAGTCTGTCCGAAAAGATCCGTTCCGGATCTCTGCTTCCCGGCGCGCAATTGCCGACCGAGGCGGAGCTTTGTGCCGAGTACGACGTCAGCCGGACGGTGGTGCGGGAAGCGGTGGCGCGATTGCGCTCCGAAGGGATGGTGGTGCCGCAGCAGGGCCGCGGCATGTTCGTCAGCGAAACGCCGGCGCCGCGCAATTTCTCGATACCGGACGAGGCGCTGAGGACCTTGCCGGAAACCATTGCCCTGCTCGAACTGAGATTGAGTGTGGAAGTGGAGTCCGCCGGGCTATGCGCGGAACGGCGCACCGATGCGGAGGCGAGTGGAATCCGAACCCTGATGGAACAGGTCGACGCCCAGCAAGCGGATCCCGCTGTGGTCCAGATCCACTATGACTATGATTTCCATCTGGCGATCGCCAAAGCCGCGCGCAACGAATTCATCCACGGCTTCCTGAGCTATCTCAGGCCGATGATCGTTCCACGCTTTCAACTGGGCTACGTGGTCACGCCGGCGCTCAAGGACAGCTATTACGCACGCATTCACAACGAGCACAAAACCATCGTGGATGCCATCGAAAGGCAGGACGGTCGTGCCGCTCGCCAGGCCATGCGCAAGCATCTGCACAACAGCCTCGGGCGTGTGCGCGCTTTGGCACGGGCTTCGGGCGTCGCGGCGACAGAGGCAGAGCAGCAGGCGGCTGCGGCCTCGCTCTTTACCGATATGAAGAGGCCTGTTTCGACCGGCGGATAGGCCCCGGCTTCGATCACCCAGGCATTCGCACTCACCCAGATTAGCCACCGCATTGCGAAAGCCATGTTTTGGCTCCGCCAGCTGACCTGAACCGTTTCCCGCAGGTTGAGAACATCGTTTTCCCGTCGTTTCCTTCGGTTTTCAGCCTCGGCGCCGAGGTCACCACCTGTCCAGGTTTCGGGCGGGAGAAGAGAATTCGAAAGTTTATCTTTCCTTTTTGCTGGTTTTCTTGGTTTCGCGGCATCGGCCCAGGCCGCAGACTGAATCAGGCAATCAGGGAAGCCAACGTGACGACAGCCTTCATCACAGGTGCAACAAGCGGCATAGGGCGGGCCATGACGATCGCACTGAGCGACGCCGGCTACGATGTCTATGCGGTCGGGCGCAGCCAGGCCGCGCTCAAGGCGTTGCAGGCCGAGCGATCCGGCATCGTGCCCATCGCCGTCGACGTGACCGATCGCGAGGCGCTGGAAGCTGTTCTGGCGGATCTGACCATCGACGTGCTGATCAATAATGCCGGGATCATGCCACCGTTGGGCAATTTCGCCGACATGAAAATCTCCGACATCGACACCACGCTGGAGGTCAACCTCAGCGCGGCAATCCTGCTTACCCGCCTCGTCGTTCCGCAGATGCGCGAGCGGCAGGCTGGCCACATCCTGTTCACCGGCTCCACCGCGGGCCACGCGGCATATTCCAACATTGCCGTCTATTCGGCCACCAAGGCGGCGATATCAGGCTTTGCCGCCGCGTTGCGCGCCGACCTCTCCCCATCAGGCGTCCGTGTCACCGAGATCGTCGCCGGCCGTGTCGAGACGCAGCTCTACCAGGACATCCTCGACGCAAAGGCGCGCGCGGCCATGTACGCCAGCAAAGTGGTGCAGCCGGATGACGTGGCCGGAATGGTGGTCGCGGTACTCGGCCTGCCCGCATGGGCCGACGTTACCCGTTTCGACATCATGCCGACATGGCCAACCTCGCCAAGCGGCGCCAAGTAAGGAAAAACTGGAATGAAGGATCTTTCCGTTCTGATCGTAGGCGGCGGCGCTGGCCTCGGCGCGCTTTTGGCCAGGATGGCTGTAGAGGCCGGGGCTGCAAAGATCGGCATCATCGACATCAACCAGGACGCCGCCGAAGCCGCTCTCGCACCGGCAAAGGCCAACGGCCTGCCGACCGCGGCCGCCCTGTGCGACATCCAGGTCGGCCCTCAGTGCCACGCCGCCTTCGACGCCATCGTTTCGAAGCTCGGGCGTATCGACACGCTGATCAATTGCGCCGCGATCTACCCTCGCCGCCCGCTCCTCGAGATCAGCGACGCCGATTGGGATGCCTCCAATGGCATCAACATCAAGGGCACTTATCATATGATGGTGGCAGCCGTTCGCCACATGCAATCGCAGGAGCCGAAGAGCCATGTGCGTGGCCGGATCGTCAACCTGACCTCTGTCGATGCCTTCAAGGCGCATCCGCAGAACGCCCACTATGCGGCAACCAAGGCCGCCGTGGTCAGCCTGACGCGCTCCTTTGCCCATGACGTCGCAAAACACGGGATCCTGGTCAATTCGGTGGCCCCCGCAGGCATGGCCACGGAGCGGGCCAAGGCCCTCGGCTTCCTCGAGGAACTGGCCAAGGCGAGCCCGCTGGGTCGTGGCGCCGAGCCTGCGGAGATTGCCGAGTGGGTTCTCATGACCGGCGGCCCCAAGAATACCTACATGACCGGAGAAAACGTAATTGTTTCAGGTGGTTATATATACGCCTGAGCTATTTTCGCGCGCCGGCGGCGCTGAATTGTCCAACAGGAACGCAAGCGAAAGGAGGTGGAATAGACGATGACCGGCAAGCTTCGCCTTCCCTCGCTGAATGCGCTTCGCGTCTTCCACGCCGTCGCGCAGCACAAGAGCTTCCGGCAGGCGGCGGATGAATTGCTGGTCACGCCGCAGGCCGTCGGACAGCAGATCAAGCTACTGGAGGACACGCTTCAGGTGACACTGTTCGAACGCAAGGGGCGGTCGGTCGAATTGACCGAGTCTGCCATCCTTCTCTCGCACTATGTCAAAGCTGGGTTCGACGAATTTTCCGAAGGTGTTCGCCGCGTCACCAAGTCGAATTACCGGGACCGCATCAACCTGAATGCGAGCCCCTATTTCGCGACCCACTATTTGCTGCCTCGCCTATCTCTGTTCCGGGAGATATTGCCCGGTGCGGATCTGCGCCTGACGACGATGGTCGATCTGCCCGATTTCGGACGCGACGACATCGATATGACCGTCCAGTGGGGCTACGGCAATTGGCCGGACTACGAGACCATACTGCTGGTGCCTGATCCGAAGGTCATCTGCTGCACTCCGGCCATCGGCGAGAGCATCAAGTCGGCGCAGGACCTGACGTTGTTCACGTTGCTGGACACCGTCAAGTCGAAGCGCCTTTGGCCAGACATTTTACGCCACCTTGCCATCGAGCAGACGGACGGCAACCAAAGCATCAGCTTCGACGATGCCGCGACCATGCGCCGTGCAACCCTGCAAGGCATCGGCGTCGGTCTCGTCTCCGTCATCGACGCCGAGGAAGATTTGAGGTCGGGCGCGCTGGTCGCTCCGGTCGGGCGCGACGCCCTTGCCGATATGCGGCCGGAAGAAGTTCCTGGATTCTACCTGATCGTCCCGCGCGGGCACCTGCGCGTGAAGGCGGTCGCCGCCCTTCACCGATGGCTCGCCCAGCAGGACTGGGGCAGCGATCTGAAGATTTCCTCCGTGCCGAAACCGACCCCGCTTTCCGACTAGGAGCGGCTTTGAGACCGAGCTCCGAAAGAGAACTTTTGGGCCTCCAACAACAAGAAACCAAACAACCTCAACAGTGGAGACGGAACATGAAGACGATGAAATGGGGGGCCGCAGCCATGGCCCTTGGACTTGTGCATTTTGCAGCGCCGGCAGAAGCCGCCGGCGGCAAGACGCTGGAAGCCGTCAAGGCGCGCGGCGTGCTCAACTGCACCGGCCATGACGGGTCTTACCTCGGCTTCGCCGAAGTCGACGACAAGGGCAACTGGAAGGGCATGGACATTGATCTCTGCCGGGCGGTGGCCACGGCCGTGCTCGGCGACCCGGCAAAACTGAAGGTCGTTCCGATCAGCTGGGCGCAGCGCTGGCCGTCCCTGCAATCGGGCGATGTCGACATCATCATCAAGGCGTCAGGCGGCACGCTCAGCCGCGACACCGAGCTCGGCCTGCAATTTTCCATGTCCTATTACCTCGGAACGACCAAGGTGATGGCGCACAAGGAGCTAAACCTCAAGTCGCTCAAGGATGCGGCCGGCGGCACGATCTGCATTCCCGCCGGCACGTCGCAGGAACAGCAGGTCGCGGCCTATACGGCCAAGCTTGGCATCAAGCTCGAACCCGTGCTCATCGAAAAGACCGAGGAGCTCGAGCAGGCCTATTTCTCCGGACGCTGCGATCTCTATGCGCAGTGGGGCCCGACGCTCGCCATTGCGCGCATCGCCAAGAGCAAGGTCGACGACCATGTCATCCTGCCCGACGTGCTCGCCGTCGAGCCTGAAGTCATGATCATGCGCCAAGGCGACGACAATTGGGTTGACATCGCCAACTGGACGCTGAGCACGCTGATCTTCGCCGAGCAGGAAGGCATCACCTCCAAGAACGTCGACGAGGTCAAGGCCAAGCCGACCTCGCCGCAAGTCGCCAAGTTCCTCGGCGTCACGCCAGGCATGGGCAAGGGTCTCGGTCTCGATGATGACTGGGCCTACAAGGTGATCAAGAACGTCGGCAATTACGGCGAAATCTTCGAGCGCGACCTCGGCAAGGACTCGCCCTACAAGATGGACCGCGAGTTGACCAACCTTTGGAACAATGGCGGTGTCCTGTTCCCGCTGGTGATCGACTGATCCGTCCTTAACTCACCCGCTCCAGGCCCCGCCCGGCACAGCCGGGCGGGGTCGGCGACAATTCGGCAAGGATCTTTGGATGGTCAGCCTGCTGAGAAATCAAAAGGTCCGCAACGCGCTGTTGCAGGTCCTCTATGTCGGCTCGATCGCCGCGATGGTGCTTGCCGGCATCGTGATCGCCCGCCGCAACCTGGCTGATCAGGGGATCACCTCCGGATTCGACTTTCTGTTCAAGTCGACGGGTTGGGATGTGAATTTCTCGCTGCTGCCCGCCACGGCCAATGATCCCTATTGGTGGTACTTCCTCATCGGCATCATCAACACGCTGTTCCTGGGGAGCGTCGGCCTGATACTGGCGACGATCGTGGGAACGATCGTCGGTCTGGCGCGGACGTCTTCGAACGATTTGGCGCGGCTGCTCGGCCGTACCTATGTGGACATCTTCCGCAACATTCCGCTGATCCTCCAGGTTTTCTTCTGGTATGCGATCATCACGCACCTGCCGACGCCGCGCAGCGCGCACGAAGCCTGGGGCTTCCTGCTCACCAGCCGAGGACTCTACATCCCATTCCCGAACGTCGGCAGTGCCGCGTTTGCCGCAGCCACAGTGGCTGTGATCGCGGCCATCGTGCTGCCGGCCTGGCTGGGCAGGACGTCGCTCCTTGCCCAGCCGATCGGCCAGCGGCGCACCATCCAGTTTGCCGCCGCCGCAGCGGCACTGGCCTGCGCGACCATCATTCTGGCTCTCGGACGTCTGCCGGATACGCCGCTGCTGGACTTCCCTGCCCTGCAAGGCCTCAATCTGAGAGGCGGCCTGCGTATCCCTCCGGAGTTCGCCACCCTCGCCATCGCCATCGCCATCTATGGCGGCTCCTACATTGCGGAGATCGTGCGCGGAGGCTTCAAATCTGTCGGCACCGGCCAGGTCGAGGCAGCCCTTTCCTTGGGCCTTAGTCCCTGGCGGGTCTTCACGCTGGTGCGGCTGCCGCTGGCGCTGCGTGCCATGCTGCCGATCCTTGCCAATCAGTATGTCTGGCTGATGAAGGCGACGACGATGGGCATCGCCGTGGGCTTCACCGACTTCTTCATGATTGTGGCGCTGACGATCAACCATTCCGGGCAAACCCTCGAAGCGATCGGCATCCTGATGGCAGGCTTCCTCGCCATCAACCTCAGCCTTGCCGCCGTCTTCAACCGCATCAACAAGGCAATTGCCCTCAAGGGCAATCAACTGAGGGGCTGAGAGATGGAGATGGTCATTGTCGCTCCACCCGCTCCCGGCAGGCTTGAGGATCTGAGGCGACGCTTCTTCGCGACGCCGCTTCAGGCGGTGGTGTCGCTGGCCTGTCTGACGATCATGGTCTTCCTGGTCTGGAAGCTGCTGAATTGGGCGGTTTTCTCGGCTGTCTTCACCACCAGCGGCGGGCCGGAAGCCTGCCAGGCGACAGCGGGAGCCTGCTGGTCGGTCATCGCAGCGAGATGGCGGATCATCTTCTTCGGCCTCTATCCCTACGAGGAACAATGGCGCTCGGCGCTGGCCTGCGTCGCCGTTGTGGTGATGACGGTGCTGAGCTGTATCCCGGCGTTCTGGACGGGCCGCCGGATCGCGCTGGTATGGGGAGCCGGAACAGGCCTTTTCTACCTATTGATGAAAGGCGGCGTGCTTGGCCTTGCCCATGTCGGCGAGGAAGCCTGGGGCGGGCTGGCGCTGACCCTGTTCATCTTCGTTACCACCTGCCTGATCGGTTTCCCCTTGGCGATCTGCCTGGCCTTGCTACGCCGGTCGGAGCTGCCCTGGATTTCGCGGACCACCGGCCTCATCATCGACGGGGTCCGGTCGCTTCCGCTGATATCGATCCTCTTCACCTTTGCAGTGGTTCTGCCGTTCGCGCTGCCGCAATGGCTGCAGGGCGATAAGCTTTACCGCGTGATCCTCGGCTCCGCTCTGTTCTTCTCCGCCTATCAGGCTGAGATCGTGAGAGGCGGCATGCAGGGCGTTGCGACAGGACAGGAGGAGGCTGCCATGGCGCTCGGCATGCGCTACTGGCAACGCATCAGCCGCATCCTCCTGCCTCAGGCAATGCGCAACGCGATGCCGGCCACGATCAACCAGTTCGTCATCTCGTTCAAGGAGACCTCGCTGGTGGTCATCGTCGGTTTCTTCGAGATCCTGGCTTCCGGCAATGCCGCCTATGGCACCGGCGAATGGCGCTTCGCCTATGTCGAAGTCTATGCCTTCATCGCCTTCATCTACTTCATCTTCGTCTTCAGCCTATCCCGCTATGGCGCCTTTCTCGAGCGCCGCATGTCGGTCAGCGAACGGTAAGGAGGCGTGCAGGTGATCTCAACCAATTCGACCGGTGAGCCGGCGCTCCGCATCGAAAACCTCGACAAATACTACGGCACGTTCCAAGCACTGCGCGGGATAAACCTTTCCGTACAACGGGGCGAAAAAATCGTCGTCTGCGGACCCTCCGGCTCCGGCAAATCGACGATGATCCGCTGCATCAACCGCCTCGAACAGCACAATGGCGGCCGCATCGCGGTGCTCGGGACCGAGCTCAACGACGATGTCGGCAATATCGACGAGATCAGGCGTGAAGTCGGCATGGTGTTCCAGCACTTCAACCTGTTCCCGCACATGACGGTGCTGGAGAACTGCATGATCTCCCCGATGATCGTGCGCAAGCAGCCGCGGGCGCAAGCCGAGGCAACCGCCCGCCACTACCTGGAGAAGGTGCGCATTCCCGAGCAGGCCATGAAATATCCCAGCCAATTGTCCGGCGGTCAGCAGCAGCGCGTCGCCATTGCACGCGCACTTTGCATGCAGCCGCAGATCATGCTGTTCGACGAACCGACCTCGGCGCTCGATCCGGAAATGGTTTCCGAAGTGCTTGACGTCATGGTCACGCTTGCCTCGGAAGGCATGACGATGATCTGCGTGACGCATGAGATGGGCTTTGCGCGTCGCGTGGCGGACCGGGTGCTTTTCATGGACGGCGGCGAGATCCTCGAAGAAGCGCCTCCGGACGAGTTCTTCACCTCTTCCCGCAACGAGCGCACTCGACAATTCCTGTCGCAGGTGCTGGGTCATTGATTGGAAGCAACGATCCGGGACGTGTCGCACGGCACGCCCTCAGCTAACTCGGGTAAATCAATGACCGATCCCGCCACCGCGCTGCACGAGATTCTCGGGCCGAAAGGCTGGCTTTCGGGCCGGGATGCCGAGCCCTACCAGCGCGATTGGCTCAATCGCTACGGCGTCGCACCTCTTGGCGTTGCCAGGCCCGCGAATACGTCGCAGGTTGCCAGTGTCGTCAAACTATGTCGCGAGGCCGGACTGGCAGTCGTGCCGCAAGGCGGAAACACCGGGCTTTGCGGCGCCGCCGTCGCCGAGCAGCCGAATGCGGTGATCGTCTCGCTGTCACGCATGACGGCGATCGGGAAGCCGTATCTGGACAGCGGATCGATCGTCGTCGAGGCGGGTGTCGTGCTGGCCACGCTGCACGAGGCGCTGGAGCCGCATGGGCTGATGTTTCCAATGCATCTGGGCGCAGAAGGCAGCGCCAGGATCGGCGGCCTGATCGGCACCAATGCCGGCGGCAGCCAGGCTTTCCGATACGGCATGATGCAGGATCTCGTCCTGGGTCTCGAAGTCGTGACGCCTGATGGCGGGATTTGGGACGGACTGCGCGCGGTGCAGAAGGACAATGCCGGCTATCAACTGCGCAAGCTGTTCTGTGGCGCTGAGGGCACGCTCGGCATCGTCACGCGCGCGATCCTGCGGCTCTACCCCAAGCCTCGGCAGCAAGCGAGCGCCCTTCTGGTCCTGCCCGACTTTGCCGCCGCCGTTTCGTTCGGCGCCTTCCTGCGCGGCGAGGCCGGGGAATTCCTGACTGGCCTCGAGTTCTTCTCCGATGTGGGCCTGCGATTGGCGCTCAAGCACGTGCCCGACCTTGCCTACCAACTGGAGACACGGGGCGACGTCTATCTGCTGGTCGAACTGGCATCGGGGTCGTCACGCGTTCCCCTGGACGAGATCCTGGCTTCGGCTCTGGAATGGGGCATGGAACAGAGCCTGGTTAGCGACGGCGCGCTGGCGGCGACAGGTGCGCATCGCGCACAATTCTGGCGGCTGCGCGAGGAGCAACCGGAGGGACAAAGGCTGGAAGGCGAGCAACTCAAGCACGACATCTCCGTCCCTCCAGGTGCAATCGCCCGTTTCGTCGAGGCTGGCGCGAAGATCTGCGGCGGCATTCTTCCCGGTGTGCGGATAAACCCGTTCGGGCACCTCGGCGACGGAAACATCCATTACAATTTGTCTCCGCCGGAAGGTCGTGCCGATTTCGACGGCAAGGCCGAGCTGTTCGCAGAGGCGCTGTCATCTCTTGCCACTCAGATGGGCGGCAGCTTTGCCGCCGAGCATGGGCTTGGCCGGGCAAAGGTGGTCATGGCCGACCGCAATCGCGGCCTGGTGGAGCGAGAGCTCATGGCGCGGCTCAAAGGCGCGTTCGATCCGCTGGGCACGATGAACCCGGACGTCCTGGTTCGCGCCTCTCGGGAAAGAAAAACTTTCGAATAGACGGCATTTCTTGGTTTCGTCTCGATGCGCCAGCGTGCACGTATGAATCCGAAAGGCAGGCTCGATCCGCTTGCCGCCTGAATGAAGGATGTCGCAGCATGATCCGCAATGGCGGTCGCCTTCTTGTCGAATGCCTGATCGCGCTCGGCGCGACCAAGAGTTTCGGTGTGCCGGGCGAAAGCTATCTGGCCGTGCTGGACGCGCTGCACGACACTCGTGGAAAGCTGGACTACGTGCTGTGCCGCAACGAGGGCGGCGCGGCATTCATGGCCTCGGCCTATGGCAAGCTGACGGGTTCGCCGGGCATCTGCTTCGTGACGCGCGGACCGGGTGTCGCCAATGCGTCCATCGGCGTGCACACGGCGATGCAGGACAGTTCGCCGATGATCCTGTTCGTCGGCCAGGTCGGCACCGACATGCGCGGCCGCGAAGCGTTTCAGGAAATCGACTACCGCGCGGTGTTCGGCACGATGGCGAAATGGGCGGTGGAGATCGACGCTGTCGAGCGCCTGCCGGAAATCATTGCCCGGGCCTGGACCACGGCGCTCACCGGGCGGCCAGGCCCGGTGGTGATCGCCCTGCCCGAGAACATGCTGACGACGCTGACCGATGTCGCGGCGCTCAGCGGGCCTGCCAGGGTGTTCGAGGCCGCGGCCGATGCCGATGCGCTGGCCGAGGCCCGGTCCATGCTGGCCGCCTCCAGCAGACCGGTGATCCTGATCGGCGGTGCCAACTGGTCAGCTGACGGGCGTGCCGTGCTCCAGGCTTTCGCCGAGACCTCCGACATTCCGGTGGTCGCGGCGTTCCGTTTCCAGGATCAGTTCGACAATGGCTCACCGGTCTTCGTCGGCGAGGCCGGTGTCGGCATGGTCCCGCATGTCAAGAAGCTGATCCGGGACGCCGATGTGATCCTGGCGATCAATGTGCGCTTCGGCGAGATGACCACGGATGGCTACACGCTGCTGTCTGTGCCCGAGCCGAAGCAGAAGCTGATCCATGTCCACGCTTCGGATCGCGAGATCGGCAAGATCTACGTGCCCTCGCTTGGCATCCATGCCGGGCCGAACGCCTTCGCCAAGGCGCTCTCGCCGGTCAAGGGCGACTGGGGCGCGTGGCGGTCGCAGGCACGCCAAAGCTATGAGGGCACGTTCACCGCGCCTGCCCAGCCGGGCCCGGTCGACATGGTCGAAGTCAGCCGCTGGCTGCGCGAGAACCTACCCGACGACGTCATCCTCACCAACGGCGCCGGCAATTTCACCGTGTGGCCAAACAAGTTCTTCAGGTTCGGGCCAAAGGCGCGGCTGCTTGCACCGCAATCCGGCGCCATGGGCTACGGCCTGCCGGCGGCCATCGCGGCCAAAGTGGCCTTTCCCTCACGCACGGTGGTCTGTTTTGCCGGTGACGGCGATTTCCAGATGAACTGCCAGGAGTTGGGGACGGCGATGCAGGCCGGGGCGCAGCCGATCGTCCTCATCCTGAACAACGGCATCTACGGGACCATCCGCGCGCATCAGGAGCGGCACTATCCGGCGCGCGTGTCGGGAACGAACATCGAGAACCCGGATTTTGTCGGCATCGCCCGGGCCTATGGCTTCCACGCCGAGCGGGTCGGCGCGACGGGGGAGTTCGCCGGCGCTTTCGGCAGGGCGCTGGCATCCGCGACCGGCGCGGTCCTGGAGCTGGATATTTCCCCGGAGGCGATCACGCCGCGTCAAACCCTTTCCCAAATGCGCGACGCAGCGCTCGCTTCGCATAAGGCCAACGCATGACCAGTACGGCAAATGACATCCGTCTCGGCGCGGATATCGGCGGCACGTTCACCGATATTGTGGTCGATGTGCGCGGCACGATCTTTTCCACCAAGATCCTGACCAACTATGCCGCCCCCGAACAGGCTATCCTCGACGGAATCGAGATCGTCGTGCGCGACGCCGGCATCACGCTGGCGGACCTCGACATCGTCATTCACGGCACCACGCTGGCGACCAACGCGCTCATCGAACGGCGTGGCGCCAAGACGGCATTGGTCACCACCGAAGGGTTTCGCGATGTCATCGAGATGCGCACGGAAAACCGGTTCGAACAGTATGATCTGAACCTGAAGCTGCCGCCGCCGCTGATCCCGCGCGAGCATCGCTATACGGTCAAGGGGCGCATCGGCGCGGACGGAAAGGAATTGCAGCCGCTGGACGAAGCAGCGCTCGACGAGATCGCCGACAGCATCGCCGCGGGCGGCTTCGGCGCCGTCGCCATCGGCTTCATCCATTCCTACATGAACCCGGTGCATGAGCAGCGGGCACGCGCGATCCTCGCCAGAAAGCTGGACATACCGATTTCCATCAGCGCTGAGGTCTCGCCGCAGATGCGCGAGTTCGAACGCTTCAACACGGTTTGCGCCAATGCCTATGTCCGGCCGCAGATGGCCGACTATCTGGTGCGCCTCCAGGTGCGGCTGAAGGAGATGGGGGCGAACTGTCCGGTGTTCATGATCCACTCGGGCGGCGGACTGATCTCGATGGAAACCGCGTCCGAATTTCCGGTGCGCCTGGTCGAGTCCGGTCCGGCCGGCGGTGCCATTTTTGCGGCCGACGTGGCGCGGCGCTTCGACCTGGACTCCGTCGTCTCCTACGACATGGGCGGAACGACCGCGAAGATCTGCCTGATCGAGGACTATTCGCCGCGCACGGCGCGGACCTTCGAGGTCGCCCGCACCTATCGCTTCTGCAAAGGCTCCGGCATGCCGATCTCGATCCCGGTCATCGAGATGATCGAGATCGGCGCCGGCGGCGGCTCGATCGCCTGGGTCGACGCCATGGGCCGCATCCAGACCGGCCCGGAAAGTGCCGGGTCCGAACCCGGTCCCGCCTGCTACGGGCGTGGCGGCAGCCGCCCGGCCATCACCGATGCCGACCTGGTGCTGGGCAAGCTCGATCCCGACAATTTCGCCGGCGGCGCCATCAGGCTCGACACGCAGGCTTCCGAGCAGGCGATCACCCGCGATGTCGGCACCCGGCTTTCGCTCAATTCCGTTTCCGCCGCTTTCGGCATCTGCGAGGTCGTCGACGAGAATATGGCCAATGCCGCCCGCGTCCACGCGGTGGAAAACGGCAAGAACATCTCCGACAATGTCATGATCGCCTTTGGCGGTGCAGCGCCCCTGCATGCGGCGCGGCTGTGCGAGAAGCTTGGCGTCGAACAGTGCCTTGTCCCGCAAGGCGCCGGCGTCGGCTCGGCCATCGGTTTTCTCAAGGCGCCGTTCGGCTACGAGGCGCTGGCTTCCAAGCTGATGCGGCTGTCGCGCTTCGATGCATGCGAGGTGAATGCGCTGCTCGACGGGCTGAAGACGACTGCCGAGAGCTTCGTGCGAGCCGGCACTAACAATGCCATCACCCGCGAGATCACCGCCTTCATGCGCTATGCCGGCCAGGGTTGGGAAATCCCGGTGCCGCTGCCCGACAGGGCGTTCAAGCCCGGCGATGAGGTGAGCCTCAAGGACGCCTTCCGGGACAATTATGCGCGCTTCTTCGGCCGTGCCATTGATGGCCTCGACGGATTGGAAATCGAGATCGTCACCTGGTCGGTCAAGGCGCAGGACGTGCGGCCGGCGCCCGCAAGGCACGAGATCACCATGGGGACCAGGACCGTCGCCGCTTCGCAAACGCGCGAGGTTTTCGATCCGGCGACCGGAACCGTGCAGGTTTCAGCCATCATCGAACGCGCCGACCTTTCGCCAGGGGATCGCATCAGCGGTCCGGCGGTGATCGTCGAGCGTGAGACGTCGACGGTCGTCACCACTCTCTTCGATGCCGCGCTACAGAGCGACGGTTCGATCCTCCTGATCCGCAAAGGGGTCCAGGCATGAGCGACATCTTGGAAATCCGCATGCAGGTGATGTGGAATCGCCTGATTTCGGTGGTCGAGGAGCAAGCGCTGACCCTGTTGCGTACGGCCTTCTCCACGTCGGTGCGTGAATCGGGCGACCTGTCGGCCGGCGTGTTCAATCCGCGCGGCGAGATGCTGGCGCAGGCCGTGACCGGTACGCCCGGGCATGTGAACACCATGGCCGAGGCCGTGCTGCAGTTCATGAACGAGATCCCGCGCGAGGAGATGTACGAGGGCGACACCTATGTCACCAACGATCCCTGGAAAGGCACCGGCCATCTCCATGACATCACCATGGTCTCGCCCTCGTTCCTGAACGGCGAACTGGTGGCATTCTTCGCCTGCACCGCGCACGTGGTCGATGTTGGCGGACGTGGCTTCGGCGCCGACGGCAAGTCAGTCTACGAGGAAGGAATCCAGATCCCGATCATGAAGTTCGCCGAGCGCGGCAAGGTGAACCTCGATCTGGTGAAGATCCTGCGCGCCAATGTGCGCGAGCCGAACCAGGTCGTCGGCGACTTCTATTCGCTGGCCGCCTGCAACGAGGTCGGCCATCGCCGCCTGGTCGACATGATGAAGGA
>NZ_RZPB01000560.1:0-4054 GCF_003998535.1 Mesorhizobium sp. M7A.F.Ca.AU.002.02.1.1
ATCTCGCCAAGGAAGACGAGACGCCGGCGCCGCATGTCTTCATCAATCCGGAAATCCTGGAGAGCGCCGATGCGCGCTCCGTCTATGAGGAAGGCTGCCTGTCGATCCCGGATTATTACGCCGAGGTCGAACGCCCCGCCGCCGTGCGGGTCAAATATCTCGACCGCGACGGCAAATTGCAGGAGATAGAGGCCGAGGGGTTGATGGCGACCTGCCTGCAACACGAGATCGACCACCTCAATGGCGTCCTGTTCATCGATCACATCTCGAAGCTGAAGCGCGACATGGTGGTAAAGAAATTCAAGAAGCTCGCCAGGGACAAGGCGCCGGGCAAGCTCGCGGGATAAGGTACGGGAGTCCCCTCCAGGCCTATTGTCGGCAGGATTGCCACCAAATGGAGATGCCGACGGTCGACATGCTGATCAGGGACATTCCTGAGCCTTTGAAGCGCGAGATCGAACTGGCGGCGCGCGAGGTCGGCCAGAGCGTCTCGGACAAGGCCATCGGCCTTCTGCGCAAAGGCATAGTTGCGGAGAGGCCGGCCCGAGAGGAGTCGAGCCTCTCGGCGTGGGCTGCAATTCGCTCGGCTTTCGTATCTGAAAGCGCAATTGGCGATGAATACGCGGAAATCATGGAGAAGATCGAAGCGGAAAGATAGCGCGACGGTCGTCCCGCGACTTCGACGGCCTTGACCTGAAGCTCGTAAACCCGTTTGAAGCGGATGCCTGAGCCGGCACACTGCGCGAGCAAGAAGACAGGATACCAGAAGAAAAAATGCCCCTTCGCGTCATCTTCATGGGCACGCCGGAGTTTTCGGTGCCGACCTTGCGCGCGATCGCCGAGGCTGGCCATGAGATATCAGCCGTCTATACCCAGCCGCCGCGCGCTGCCGGACGACGCGGACTGGAGCTGACGCCGTCGCCGGTGCAGCGCGAGGCGGAGCGACTGGGCATCGAGGTGCGGACGCCGGTTTCGCTCAAAGGCGAGGCCGAACAGGCCGCTTTTCGCGCCTTGCAGGCCGATGTGGCGGTGGTCGTCGCCTATGGTTTGCTGCTGCCGAAGGCGGTTCTGGAGGCAACCCGGCTCGGCTGCGTCAACGGCCATGCGTCGCTTCTGCCGCGCTGGCGCGGCGCCGCCCCCATCCAGCGCGCCATCATGGCCGGAGACCTGGAAAGCGGCATGATGGTGATGCGCATGGAAGAGGGCCTGGACACCGGTCCGGTCGGGCTGGTTGAAAAATGCGCTATCGAACCCGATATGACAGCCGGCGATCTGCATGATCGGTTGATGAGTGTCGGTGCTGCCTTGATGGTGGAAGCGCTGGCGCGACTGGAAAGGAATACGCTGACATTCACCACACAAGCTGTGGATGGGGTGACCTACGCCAAGAAAATCGATAAATCCGAGACTCGCGTGGACTGGACTCGCTCGGCAAGTGAGGTCCACAATCATATTCGCGGCCTGTCGCCCTTTCCCGGCGCCTGGTCGGAGATAGGAATTGGCGGCCGCCAGGAGCGGCTGAAACTGCTTCGCTCGACGCTGTCGCAAGGCCTGTCGCCTTCGGAAGATTTGGGCGAGTCGGGAGGAATTCTCGATGACCGGCTGACGGTCGCCTGCGGGGCAGGCGCGATCAGGCTGGTCGAAGTTCAACGGGCGGGCGGAAAGCCCGCTGCCGCGTCGGAATTCCTGCGCGGGGCCAAGATCGAAAAAGGACTGAAATTCTCATGAGCATGATGTCGATACGCGCGGCAACGCCGCGGGATCGCGAGGCCATCCGCCTCGTCGAGGAACACGCTTTCGGCCAGCAGGCGGAGGCCGGTCTGGTCGACGCGCTGGTGACCGGCGGCGACGCGGTTGCCGAACTGGTTGCGGAAGAGGACGGCCAGGTGGTCGGCCATATCCTGTTTTCGCGGCTGTTCGTCCAGAATGGCGGCAAGACCTTCGCGGCCGTGGCGCTGGCGCCGCTGGCGGTGGAGCCCTCGTTCCATGGCAGCGGCATTGGCGGCGCGCTGATCCGCGAGGCGCATATCCGCCTCAAGGATGGTGGTGAGACGCTGGCCGTGGTGCTGGGCGACCCCACCTATTACGGGCGTTTCGGCTATAGCCACACGCGTGCCGAGAACTTCGAAAGCGAATACCAGGGCGAAGCGCTGCAGGCGCTGGCCTGGGGTGACGCGCCAGAAGCAGGCAGGCTGGTCTACGCCTCCGCCTTCACCGCTCTCGCCGCGTAGAACAGTCAGCCGTTTTCACGGAAACGGCGAACTGCACTCCTCTTTGTTTTAACGCAATTCCGAACGGAAAACCGTTTCACACTTTTCCTGGAATTGCTCGAGGCGAGAGCTCTAGCCGCAAATGCCGCGTTTTCGCCTCGACATCGAATATGACGGCAGCCTGTTTGCCGGCTGGCAGCACCAGGCGGATCAGCCTTCGGTGCAGCAGGCGATCGAACAGGCGATCGAAAAATTCTGCGGCGAAGCGATCAGGCTGCGCGCCGCCGGCCGCACCGATGCCGGCGTGCATGCGACCGCGCAGGTGGCGCATGTCGACCTCGTCAAGGCGTGGCCGAGCGACAAGGTGCGCGATGCCGTCAACGCCCATCTGCAGGCGGCCGGGGCGCGCATCGCCATCCTGAAAGCGACGGTGGTCTCCGACAGTTTCGACGCCCGCTTCTCGGCCATTGGCCGCCACTATCTCTACCGCATCCTGAACCGCCGCGCGCCGGCCGCGCTCGACAAGGGCAAGGTGTGGTGGGTGCCGAAGCGGCTCGACGCCGGCGCCATGCACGAAGCGGCAAAGGTCCTGCTCGGACGGCATGACTTTACCACCTTCCGCTCGACCCAGTGCCAGGCCAACAGCCCGATCAGGACGCTGGAACGGCTCGATGTGAGCCGACAAGGCGACATGGTCGAGGTCAGGGCTTCGGCGCGCTCGTTCCTGCACAACCAGGTGCGTTCGATGGTCGGCTCGCTCAAGCGTGTCGGCGACGGCGGCTGGAGCGCGGCCGACCTGAAAACATCGCTCGAGGCGCGCGACCGCGCCGCCTGCGGCCAGGTGGCGCCGCCCGACGGGCTGTTTCTCACCGGTGTCGATTATCCGATCGAGACGAGCCCGGAAAGGCTCTGAACTCCGACATCGTCCGGGACGGTGATGCCGAGCAACGTCTGCAGGCCGAACAGCACCAGCAGCGACGCAATGAACATGCCGACGAAAACGGCCGTGCCGACCGCTGCGCCCCTGCCCATCGTGGCATTTGTCATGCGCCAGGTCAGCACCATAGAAAGGGCAAAGAGGAACAGCGACACAAGGCTCGAAACCTGGCTTGCGGACGACAGGAAAAGCCGGATCAGCGCCGAAGGCAGCATCAGCCAGGCGGTGATGGCCGAAGCCCAGTTGCTGGCAACGACGTAGTGGACGAAGCGGCCGCCTATGCCGGCGCGCGGCGCGATGAAAGCGAGCGCAACCAGCGGCAGCACCCAGGAGCCGATGTCGACCGTCGCCAGGCGCACCAGCATGCTGAAGCGCCCCGCGAAGGCGTCGGGATCGCCGATTTCGTTGGCGATGCCGACCCAGCCGACGATCAGCGCCGGTGCTGCAACGACAATGGCGAAGAAGGAATTCCAGAAGCCGTCGGCCGACAGGTCGAGCAGGCGCAGGCCGTCGGCTCTGCCGAGCATCAATCGCCAGGCGCCCGTCAGCGAAGCTTGGGTTTCGTCCGCCGAAAGCATGCTGTTCAGCCCTGTCCGAACCAGTCTTCTATGAAGCGCTGGTAGATTTGCGTCAGCGTCTCGAGGTCGGCAATGGCGACGCGCTCGTCGACCATGTGCATGGTCTTGCCGACCAGCCCGAACTCGACCACCGGGCAATAGTCCTTGATGAAACGCGCATCGGAGGTTCCACCGGAGGTCGACAGCGTCGGCTCCTTGCCGACCGCCGACTTGATCGAGCCGCGCAGCGTTTCGATCAGCCTGTCGTCACGGGTCAGGAAGACATGGCTCGGCCGGTCGCGCCAGACGAGCTCGTAGTCGACCGGCGTCTTCTTGCCCTGCCGGTACTT
>NZ_RZPB01000561.1:0-4042 GCF_003998535.1 Mesorhizobium sp. M7A.F.Ca.AU.002.02.1.1
TGATCAGGCCGCGAATCCCGTCCAGCCTGATCTCGCGGACGAGATCGGCGCCGGCACGGGACTTTGCCAGGTTCTGGAAGATGAAGCGGGTGACGACGAAACCGAGGCAAAGCGCCACCAGCGCGACGGTCGGCACGCCCAGCACGACGCCCGGCGTCACGCCTGGGACCGTCAGCAGCATGGCACAGACCACCGAGCAGATGGCCATCAGCGAGCCGACGGAGAGATCGATGCCGCCGGTGATGATGACAGCCGTCATGCCGGTGGCGATCAGCCCGGTGGTCGAGACCTGGCGCAGCACGTCGAGCAGGTTGCCGTAGGAGAGGAAGATGTTGTTGCCCTTGGAACTCATCGGCGAGCCCAGCACGCCGATCAGGAAGATGGCGATCAGGCCCCAATAGAGCTTGGTACGGGACAGGAGTTTCAGGGCAGTCATGCGGCTGGTCTCGATATGGTCCTGCGCGGGGCGGCGAGACGCATGATGGCCTCCTCGCTGGCCGCATCGCGGGAAAGAATGCCTGTCTGGCGGCCATCGGCCATCACCAGGATGCGGTCGGAGAGATGCAAAAGCTCCGGCAGTTCGGAGCTGATGACGGAGATGGCCAGTCCATCGCGCGCCAGCTTGAAGATCAGGTCGTAGATCTCGCGTTTGGCGCCGACATCGATGCCGCGCGTCGGCTCGTCCAGCAACAGCACCCTTGGCCTGGTCGCCAGCCACTTGCCGATGACGACCTTCTGCTGGTTGCCGCCGGACAGCGTGCCGGCAGGCTGGTCGATGTCCCGGCAGCGGATGCCGAGCGCCTTGACCGCCTGCCGCGCCAGCCCCTGCTCGGCGGCCAGCGAGCGGATGCCGAAGCGGGCCAGCGACCCGACCAGCGGCAGCGCGACATTGTCTGCGATCGAAGCCTGCAGATGCAGGCCTTGCGTCTTGCGGTCCTCGGTGACCAGTGCAATGCCCAGCCGCCTTGCGTCGCGGGGCGAACGGATATCCACAGGCCGGCCGTCGACCTGGATTTCGCCACCGGTGCGGCCATCGCTCGAGCCGAAGATCGCCTCCAGGATCTCGGTTCGGCCCGAACCCAGCAGCCCGCCAATGCCGAGGATCTCTCCGGCGGCAAGATCGAAGCCAACGCCGTCGATCACCGTGCGCCAGCCATGCGCATCGGGCTTCGACAGCGACAGGTTTTCGACCGAAAGCACAATGTTGCCGCCGGAGTGGCGCTCTTCCTGGGAGGAAGCGAGCAGGTTGCGTCCGACCATCGCCGAAATGATCGCATCTTCGTCCAGCCTGGCCATCGGCTCGGTCAGTACATGGCGGCCGTCGCGAAACACGGTGACGCGGCTGGCCAGATGCATGACCTCGTCGATGCGGTGCGAGATGTAGACGATGGCGACACCGCTCTCGGCAAGCTGGCGGATGATGCGGAACAGCCGCTGGCATTCGGCCGGCGACAGCGCCGAGGTCGGCTCGTCCATGATCAGGATGCGTGCCGACATCGACAGCGCCTTGGCGATCTCGACCAGCTGCTGCTCGCCGACACGCAGGGCACCGACGCGGGCTTGCGGATCGAGCTCGATGCCGAGCCGCTGCAACAAAGCGCCCGCCGCGCGGCTGCTTGCCTTGCGGTCGACAATCAGCCCGGCGATCAGCTTCTCGCGGCCAAGGAAGATGTTGTCGGCGACGCTGAGTTCGGGCACCAGGTTGAGCTCCTGATGAATGATGGCAATGCCGGCATCCTCGGCGTCGCGTACGCCAGCGAAATTGACAGGGTGGCCATCGACGCTGACCGTGCCTTCATAGCCGGTGTAGACGCCGGAGAGGATCTTCACCAGCGTCGACTTGCCGGCGCCGTTCTCGCCCATCAAGGCATGAACCTCGCCGCGCCGCAGCTCGAAGCCGACATCGACCAGGGCGGCGATGCCGCCGAAGCTCTTGGAAATATGCTCGGCGCTCAGAACGGTGTCCGACCGATCGGCAGCGCCGTGCTGCGGGGAAAGGGAACTGCTCTCTCGCATGACAATGGCGGCCTCCCTTCCGTCGTCGTCAACTTCCCGCAAACGCTAATCTAAACGTTTCGATCATGTCAAGCTGATATGAGGTACCGCATGTTTACTGCATTTCGATTCTTGCTAAAAAGGACAGGATTCCGTACGTATTGGCCGGCAAGGGTGGCGAAACGTTTCGAAAATGACAGCATCAGGGCAAAAAAAACACCGGAAATCCACCGCGCCCACCATGCTTCATGTGGCTGAAGCGGCGCGTGTTTCTGTCGCCACCGTTTCGGCGCTGATCAATGGCACGGCGACGGTCAGTCCGGAGCTTAGCCAGCGCATCGAACAGGCGATCCGCGATATCGGCTACAAGCGCAACGCGATCGCCCGCAGCCTGAAGATGGGCACGACCCGCACGATCGGACTGACCGTGCCGCACATCACCAACCCATTCTTCACCGATGTCGTCTCGGTCATCCAGCAGGCCTTCGACCGGGCCGGCTATGCCGTCATGCTGTGCTGCACGGACGAGGATTTGAACACCCAGGACGATCAGATCAAGCTGCTGCTCGACCGCATGGTCGACGGGCTGATCGTGGCGCGCGTCGGCGACGGCGCGATCCTCAAGCGGATCGTCGACGACGCCAACGTGCCGGTGGTGCTGCTCGATCGTATCTGCAAAGGCGTCGACACCGATGCCGTGGTGCTGGACAACCAGCGCGCGGTGTTCGACGCCATCACCTATCTGATCAATCTCGGCCACCGGCGCATCGGTTACATCACCGGCACGTCGGACATTTCGCCGATGCATGACCGCATGGCGGGATATCGCGAGGCGCTTCACGCCGCCGGCCTGCCGATCGCGGAGGAGCTGATCCGCTTCGGCAATTTCCACGAGATCGACGGCTACAACGCGACCATGCAGATGCTGTCCTCGCACGATCGGCCAAGCGCGATCTTCTCGGCCAACAACCCGATGGTGATCGGCACCATGAAGGCGATCCGCGACATCGGCCTGTCCTGCCCGGAAGACATTTCAGTTGCCTGCTTCGACGACTTTCCATGGTCCGACGTGTTTCAGCCGCAGCTGACCACCGTCGCGCAGCCGGTGCAGGCGATCGGCGAACAGGCGGCCAATCTGCTTCTCGACCGTCTCGCCGGCAACAGGGACGCGCCGCCGCGCAAGCTTTTGCTCAAGGGCCGGCTGATGATCCGCAATTCATGCCGCCCGCTCGGGGCGATTGCGCAGAGCGTGAGCGCATAGTTTTTCGCCCAGCATATATCGTACCAGAACTTGTCAGGCCGCCTGCGACAGCGATTTGTGCGCCTCGGCCAGGATCTCGAACGACCGCACCCGCGCCGCATGATCAAAAATCTGCGCGGTGACCATCAGCTCGTCGGCGCCGGTGCGGCGCACGAAAGCATCGATGCCTTGCCGCACCGTTTCCGGGGAGCCGACGACGGCGCAGGACAATGCCTGGCCCAGCATGGTCTTTGCCATCGGATCGAGATCGCGGTCATAGTTCTCGACAGGTGGCGGCAGCCGTCCGGCCCGGCCGGTGCGCAGATTGACGAAAGCCTGTTGCAGCGAGGTGAACAGCAAACGAGCCTCGGCATCGGTGGGCGCGGCAAAGACGTTGAGGCCAAGCATGACATGCGGCTTGTCGAGGTGCTCGGAGGGTTGGAAGCGCGAGCGGTAGACATCCAGCGCGTGATCCAGATCCGCCGGCGCGAAATGCGAGGCGAAGGCATAGGGCAGGCCGAGCATGGCGGCAAGCTGCGCGCCGTAGAGGCTGGAGCCGAGGATCCAGACCGGCACGCCCTGGCCTTCGCCGGGCACGGCACGGATGCGTTGGCCTTCCTCGGCCGGCTGGAAATAGCCCATCAGCTCGACGACATCCTGCGGGAAATTGTCGACCCCGGCCTCGAGATTGCGGCGCAAGGCGCGGGCGGCACCCATGTCGGTGCCGGGCGCCCGGCCGATGCCGAGATCGATGCGGCCCGGATGCAATGCGGCCAGCGTGCCGAACTGCTCGGCAATCACCAGCGG
>NZ_RZPB01000562.1:0-4034 GCF_003998535.1 Mesorhizobium sp. M7A.F.Ca.AU.002.02.1.1
GCCTGGACAACATCTCGGTGCCGGTCGGCGAAGACCCCGGAACGTTCGATTTCGCAGCGCTCGCCTTCACCAAGCTGCGGCGAACCAAGCCGAACCAGATCCTGCCCGGCTGGTAGGCAGGGCCAGGTGTGCGGGTTATGAACGGCTGGCCCGACGCAACCGCCTTGACGCGGGCGCCCAACCGTTCCCCAATCGACGGATGAGCGAAGTAGCATCCGAATCACGCACCAACGCCGCCGAATATACGGTGAGCGAGATTTCCGGCGCGCTGAAGCGCACGGTCGAGGACGTTTTCGGCAATGTGCGGGTGCGTGGCGAGATATCAGGCTATCGCGGGCCGCATTCCTCAGGTCATGCCTATTTCGCGCTGAAGGACGACCGCGCGCGGCTCGACGCCGTGGTGTGGAAAGGCACGATGAGCCGGCTGAAGTTCCGTCCCGAAGAGGGCATGGAGGTGATCGCCACCGGCAAGCTCACCACCTATCCCGGCAAATCCAACTACCAGATCGTCATCGACAATCTGGAGCCGGCTGGCGCCGGCGCCCTGATGGCGCTGCTGGAGGAGCGCAAGCGGCGGCTGCAGGCCGAGGGGCTGTTCGACACCGGTCGCAAGCGGCTGCTGCCGTTCATGCCGTGCGTCATCGGCGTCGTCACCTCGCCGACAGGGTCCGTCATCCGCGACATCATCCACCGCATCAAGGACCGCTTTCCGCTGCATGTCCTGGTCTGGCCGGTGCGCGTGCAAGGCGAGACGTCAGGCGCGGAAGTGACTGCCGCGGTCAACGGCTTCAACGCGCTGGCATGGGATGGCGCCATCCAGCGGCCCGATCTGTTGATCGTTGCGCGTGGCGGCGGCAGCCTCGAAGACCTCTGGGGGTTCAACGACGAGGCGCTCGCCCGCGCGGTTGCCGCTTCCGGCATTCCGGTGATCTCGGCTGTCGGCCACGAGACCGATTGGACGCTGATCGACCTCGTTGCCGACGTGCGAGCGCCGACACCGACAGGCGCGGCCGAAATCGCCGTGCCGGTGAAGGCCGACCTCGAAGCAACGCTTGCCAGCCTCGGTGCGCGGCTGAAAGCGGCGGTGCTGCGCAATTTCGAGCGCAAGCGGCAGGCCGCCCGTGCCGCCGCCCGGGCTCTGCCCTCGCCCGATCAATTGCTGGCGCTGCCGCGCCGGCGCCTCGATGAGGCGACATCCAGGCTGGGCCGGGGCCTGTTGGTCTCCACCGAACGCAAGCGTGCAAGGTTTTTTGCCGTGAAACTGACACCGGCAATGCTGTCGCAGCGCATTGCAGAGGCCCGGCGCACCAACGAACGCAATCTTTTGCGAGCACAAGGGGCACTGCGTGCGATGGCAAGAGCCCGGCGTGCGGAGCTTAACCGGGCGGCGGATCAATTGCCAAAATGTGCCAGGGCATCGCTGCAGCGGCACAAGCAGCAACTGGCCATGCTGCAAGGCCGCATCACGATCGAGCCGACGGCACGGCGGCAACGCGTGCAGAGGGATTTGCTGACAGCTTTGACAAGACGCGGCACGCAAGCAGTGGTGCTCAGGCTGGAGCGCCTGCGCGGCCGCATCGTCCAGGCCGACAGGTTGATGGCGTCGCTGTCGCACAAGGCCGTCCTGGCCCGCGGCTTTGCGCTGGTGAGAGATGCGGATGGCACCGTCGTCAAGCAGGCTGCCGACGTGGCGTCGGGAATGGCGCTTTCGCTCGAGTTCGCCGACGGGACCGCCGATGCGGTGGCAATCAGCGGCACGGCAAAACCGAAAGCCGTGGCCAAGCCGGCGGCCAAGGCCAAAGAGCCTGGCAATCAGGGATCCCTATTCTGACACCATGACCGACAATCCGCATCATCTGGCAACGCCCTCAGGCAAACCGCGCGCGCGAAATTTCGGCATCGGCTTCGACGGACGGCCTGGACCGTTCAACGCGATCACCGATGTGCCCGGCGTCGCGGTCGGCTATGCGACGCTGATCTCGGGCGATGGCGCGCTTGTCGTCGGCAAGGGACCGGTGCGCACCGGCGTGACCGCGATCCTGCCCAGGCCGCTTGCCGACCTCGCCAACCCGGTCTTCGCCGGGATCTTCAGCCAGAACGGAAACGGCGAACTGACCGGCTCGCACATCGTCGAGGAAACCGGCGCTTTCAACTTCCCGATCACCATCACCAACACGCATTCCTGCGGTGTTTCCCGCGACGGCACGCTGCGCTGGATGCAAAGCGTGCTGCCGGCGGCGCTCGACAGCGGCTGGGGACTGCCGGTGGCGGCGGAGACCTATGACGGCTTCCTCAACGACATCAACGGCCACCATTTGACGTCGGAGCATGTTGCGCAGGCCCTCGACGGTGCCGCCGGCGGACCGATCGAGGAAGGCAGCGTCGGCGGCGGCACCGGCATGATCACCTTCGGCTTCAAGGCCGGCTCCGGCACGGCATCGCGCATCGTCGAATGGCACGGCCGTGCCTATACGGTCGGCGCCTTCGTGCAGTCCAATTTTGGCAAACGGCGCAATATAACCATTCGCGGCCTGCGCGCCGGGCCGCAACTCGTCGAACCGGCTGTCCGCGAAGGCACACCGCGCGCCGAAAAGGGTTCGATCATCGCCGTCATCGCCACCGACGCACCGTTCCTGCCGCATCAGATGAAGCGGCTGGCCCGACGGGTGCCGCTTGGCGTCGCCATGACCGGAGGCTTCGGGTATCACAGTTCAGGCGACATTTTCATCGCCTTCTCGACCGCCAATGCGAGCGCCGCGCGGGCGCCATCCGGCCGCATCGCCAGTGCCGATTTTATTCCCGATACCGACATCGATCCGTTTTTCGATGCGGTGATCCAGACCGTAGAGGAAGCAATCCTCAACGCGCTGGTTGCCAATGACGATATGACCGGACGGGACGGGAATTTCGTGCCGGCGCTGCCGAAGACGTGGCTGAAGGAGACCTTTGGCTGAAGACAAAAACGCGGGCCAGAAGCCCGCGCTGCAACAATGTCGCCGCTATGCGATCATTCGGCGGCTTTGATCATTCCGCGGCTTTTCTGGGGGCCTGCTGGCTTTCTTCGGCCTCGGCCGCTTCCTCAAGCCGGGATGCGATAAGTTCCTGGATATCGCCGACTTCTTCCTGGATATCCTCCAGCGGAATGCCGACCTCGGCCGCCTCGGCGGCGCACTCCTTGGCCAAGGTTTCGGCCTGCTTGTCGATCCTTGCCTGGGAGGATTGGCAATGGACCTTTTCGCCGATCCATCCCCGCAAGAATTCGATGGCGTGTTCGCTCATACTGCTGTTCCCTGGCGGCAAAGCCGGTTGGTAATCATAAACGTCGACATCCCGCAAAGGATGCATGTCCCCATTCCAGCCGAGTCGCGGTCAGCCGGCAAGCCAATGCCGTCCAAGGTCCACAGAGCCATAGGAAATCGAGGGGTCAAGGGCATTTTCTGATTCTGGAGGGGTCGGTACCGTTGGCTGGGTCACACCCAGCGCTGCGCCACTGTTTCTATTTGCTTTTTTCCGGTTTCCGAGCCGATTTCCGTCACAATAGATGGCGCAAAACACTACACATTCACAGTTGCTTCGAGGTGCTGCCCTCGGGCGCGCGGGTCGAAGCCGCCGCTATATAGTGACATCCTCCTGCAATGTCGACTCCGCCCGCTATCCTGCTTCTTTCCGCCGCGCCGAAGGGCTCCGCGACGGACGCAGAACAAGTGACGATGGACCCGAACCGGGTGGAGCAGGCCCCGGCGGAGCCGCTCAGACGTGCACAGCCACCACCGCCGCGCAGTCGCCGGCCTTAACCAGCCCGGGGAAATGCCGCGCCGCAAGCATGCCCGACATTTTTGCCCGGATCTCCTGCGGAGCGACGCCGGTGCGGCCGGTGGAATGAATGCGCGCCAGCACCGAGCCTTCTTTGACGGGCTCACCGAGATCGACCATGGTTTCGATCATGCCGTCGTCTTCGGCGAACGAGAAACAATCGCCCGACGGCATGTCGAGCCACTGGGTTCGAGTCTTCTCGACCGCACCATCTACAATGC
>NZ_RZPB01000563.1:0-4028 GCF_003998535.1 Mesorhizobium sp. M7A.F.Ca.AU.002.02.1.1
GTCGGGCACTTTTCCCCGTCACTATGCGGGGAAAGGACACCGGCACAGATGAGGGGCGGCGCGACCTCTGAAAGATCGCGTCACCCTGTCGCCCCTACTTCGGCAGCGCGTAGGCCATCACATAGTCACCCGGCTTGGTGCCGACCGAACCGTGGCCGCCGGCGACGATGACCACGAACTGGCGGCCGTCGGCGACCGTATAGGTCATCGGCGTCGATTGCCCGCCGGCCGGCAGCCGCGCCTGCCACAGCTGCTTGCCCGATGTCAGGTCGTAGGCGCGCAGATAGTCGTCGACTGCGGCCCCCAGGAAGGCGACGCCGCCGGCGGTGATCATCGGCCCGCCGATGCCGGGCACGCCGACCTTCAGCGGCAGCGGCAGCGGCGTCATATCGTAGACGGTGCCGTTGCGGTGCTTGTAGGCGATCTTGCCGGTCCTGAGATCGGCACCGGCGACATAGCCCCAGGGCGGCGCCTGGCAAGGAATGCCGAGCGGCGACAGGAACGGTCCCATCACCACCGCATAGGGCGCGCCCTCGTTGCGGTTCAGCCCCTGTTCGCTGCCCCGCCCTTCGTCCGGCGGCGGCACCTGATCGCGCGGGATCAACTGCGACTTGAACGCCAGATAGGTCGGCATGCCGAACAGCACCTGCCGGACCGGGTCGACGGCGACGCCACCCCAGTTGAAGGTGCCGAAATTGCCGGGGTAGATCAGCGAGCCCTGGACGGAAGGCGGCGTATAGCGACCCTCATAGCGCAGGCCCTGGAATTCGATCCGGCAGGCCAACTGGTCGAACATGGTGAGGCCCCACATGTCGGCGCCGGTCAGCGGCTTCGGCATGAAGGTGAGATCGGAGACCGGCTGCGTCGGCGATGTGTGGTCGCCTTCGATCGCGCCGCCGGGCGCCGGCACTTCGTTGACCGCGATGACCGGCTCACCGGTGCGGCGGTCGAGCACATACAGATCGCCCTGCTTGGTCGGTCCGACCAGCGCCGGCACCACCGTGCCGTCGGGTTTGGTGATGTCGATCAGGCTCGGCTGCGCCGGTACGTCCATGTCCCAGAGATCGTGGTGCACGGTCTGCCGCACCCATCGCACCTGTCCGGTGTTGAGGTCGAGCGCGGTGATCGACGACGAGAACTTCTCGACATTGGCACTGCGCCCGGCGCCGAGCTGATCCGGCGTCTGGTTGCCGAGCGGCACGTAGAGCAGGCCGAGCTTCTCGTCGGCGCTCGGCGTCGACCACATGTTGGGCGAGTTGGCGGTATAGGTCTGGCCGGCCGGCAGCGGCGTCGTCTGGTCCGGATTGCCGGAATCCCAGTTCCACACCAGCGCGCCGGTGGCAGCGTCGTAGGCGCGGATGACGCCGGACGGCTCCTGCGTCGAATAATTGTCGTTGACCGCGCCGCCGACAATGATCTTGCCGCCTGAGATCAGCGGTGCCGAGGTCGAGTAATAATAGCCCGACTTCGGATAGGGCATGTTGGTCAGAAGGTTCAGCGTGCCGCCCTCGGCGAAAGCCGGGCAGATCTGCCCGTTGGCGGCGTCGAGCGCGATCAGCCGCGCGTCCGAGGTCGGCAGGTAGACGCGGGTCGCACAGGGCTGCCCGGCGGCGCCGGCGGCATCGGCGTAATAGGCCACGCCGCGGCAGGTCTGGTGCTGGCGGTCCTTGTCGAGCTTGACCTTGGGATCGAAGCGCCATTTCTCCTTGCCGCTCGCGGCATCGATGGCGATGGCGAAATTATGCGGCGTGCAGATGTAGAGCGTGTCGCCGATCTTCAGCGGCGTCACCTGATAGGTGGTCTCGCCGACATCGTCCGGTCCCTTCACGTCGCCGGTCTGGTAGGTCCAGGCAGGCTGCAGCTTGGCGACATTGTCCGGTGTGATCTGGTCGAGCGGCGAATAGCGCTGGCCGAACTGCGTGCGGCCGTAATAGTGCCACTCGCCGGCCGGCACGTCATTGCCGAGATTGGCGTTGGCGACCACCTTGTCGGTGCCGAGTTCGCCGGCAATGTCCTTCGGATCCGAAGTCATCGAATAACCGGCGACGGCCAGTGATGCCAGCACGGCAAGGATCAGCGGCGCGCGTGCGTCAGGGCCGACAAGACCCCGTCTCGCCCACGGCGTCAGCAGCCATAAAGCGAGAAGCACGATGACGCCGCCGCGAGGCCCGAGTTCCCACCAGTCGAAGCCGGTTTCCCAGACCGCCCAGGCCAGCGTGCCGAGCACGATCGCCGCGTAGAGCCACAGTGCGGTGGACCGGCGCCGGTAGAGCAGCCAGGCGGCGATCAGGAAGGCAAGGCCAGCAACGACATAGTACCAGCTGCCGCCCAGCATCGCCAGGCGGATGCCGCCGCCGCCGAGTGCCAGGCCGATGAGGAAAAGAATGAGGGAGGTGATGGTGACAGCCAAGATGATACTCCTTCGACTGTTGCGCTTTGCCACGCCAAGGACAGCCCGATGTCCCGTTCCTGCCCTGCGCACAGCTTTCTCCTGCCCGCCCCGCCTGTCAAGCTGGCCCACACGCCAAGGTGGCAATTCATCTTGCCTGCGGTCGGGTTATCGAGCAGTCTCCGTCGCAGCATCACCGTGGAGTAGACCGAGTCATGCCCTTCGTCTTTCCGCCATGGATGCGCATTGCCGGCGCGCTGTTCGGCTTCGTCGTGCTTATGGCTGGCAGTCAACCGGCGTCGGCACAAACGCTCGAGGAGATCAACAAGGCAAGCGGCTTCCACGAGATGCTGGCCGGCCTCGGCCCAAGCATAGTCGCCGGCATCAAATCCGTGCCGGGGCCGGAAAAAGTCAAGGAAGCCTTGTCCGCCGCCGCTGAAGGCGCTTTTGACGCTGACAGGATGGAGAAAGCCGTAGAGGCGCGGATGACGGGCCGGTTGCAGCCCGTCGATCTCACCGATCTGGCTGCTTTCTTCGATTCACCATTGGGCAGGCGGGTCACAGCCCTGGAGATCCAAGCGTCCGATCCGCAAGCCCTGGGGCGCAAGAAGATCGAAGGTCCGAAAATCCTTGGAGGACTTCAGGCGGGAGATCCGGCACGGCTCGCGCTGTACCGGAAAATCGTCGACGATACCAGCGCCGTGGACATGGCTGAAGCGATCGCATTGAACATGGGCTATGCGATGGTTTCGGGAATGCTCGCGGCAGCCGGGCAGCCTTTATCGGATCAGCAGATAATGGTGCTGGTGCATAAGCAGGCCGGCAACCTTCGTGAAAAAGCCGAAAAGGGGATCATGGAAGGAAATGCTTTCGCCTATCGTGACTTGTCGCTCGACGATCTCAGGCTTTACGCGGCATTTCTCGCGTCCCCTGCGGGCAGCCATTACTACGACCGGATGCAGACGGCACTCGGCGCCGTGATGACCGATGAGGCGCGTTCGTTAGGGCAGCGATTTTTCGTCGCTCTCGGCTACCGCAAGGCCTGAACAGCCCGTACATCCTTGCCACCAGCACTTTAGCGGAACAAAACGTAGACAGTTCTGGTCTTTCGCCACCGAATCACTACATTCGGGGCGATGTCCGGCTTTTCCGAAGACATGCCCTTTTTCGACGAACCCAATGCGCGGCCCTCGGCCCCGTCGGGTATCGCCGCGCGCGCCATGGCTGCCCGCAGCGGACACAACAACGCACCCGACTATCTGAAGGGCCTCAACCCGGAGCAGCGGCTAGCTGTTGAAACAACGGAGGGCCCGGTTCTGGTGTTGGCCGGCGCCGGCACCGGCAAGACCCGCGTGCTCACGACCCGCATCGCCCACATCCTCGCCACCGGCAAGGCGTTTCCGTCGCAGATCCTCGCGGTGACCTTCACCAACAAGGCCGCGCGCGAGATGAAGATCCGCATCGGCGTGCTGATCGGCGAAGGCAATGTAGAGGGCATGCCGTGGCTCGGCACCTTCCACTCGATTGGAGTGAAGCTGCTTCGCAGACATGCCGAACTCGCCGGCCTGCGCTCCGACTTCACCATCCTCGACACCGACGACGTCGTGCGGCTGATCAAGCAGCTGATCCAGTCCGAAGG
>NZ_RZPB01000564.1:0-4010 GCF_003998535.1 Mesorhizobium sp. M7A.F.Ca.AU.002.02.1.1
GCGCCTATGACGACTATGCCGCGCGCGTTCCGATGCTGGTGCCGTTCGCACCAGCATGACGCGGCAGCCTCAAAGCATTCTCAGCAGCGCGCCGCCGATCGAATAGCCCGCGCCGAAGGCGCAGATCAGACCGAAATCGCCCGGCTTCATATCGGCGTGGTTCTCCGACAGCGCGACGATGGCCCCGGCGCCCGCCGTGTTGCCCAGCCGCTCCAGCACCATTGGCGCGCGGTCGTGATCGACCTCGTGGCCGAACGACAGCTTCAGGATCATCGCATTCATCCGCGCATTGGCCTGATGCAGCCAGAAGCGCCTGATCGCCTGCGGCGTCAGCCCGTGCTCGGCGAGGAATTCGACGATGAATTTCTGCCCGGCGACGGTGACTTCCTTGAACACCTTGTTGCCGACCTGCTTGATCAGGTTGCCTTCCAGATTGATCATGTAGGGATCATCCTGGGCGGTGCGGGTATGGTAGCCCAGATTGGTGCGGATGTTGTTCGACATCTGCGTCCAGATGCGCGTGTCGAGCACCTCGAAGCGCCCCGGCCGCTTGTCGCCCTTGGCCAGGCCTTCGACCACCATCGACACCGAAGCGTCGCCGAAAATGAAATGCGTCTGCCGGTCGCGGAAATTGAGATGGCCGGTGATGATCTCGGGCGTCGTCACCAGAATGCGCTTGTGCGCGCCCGACCGCACCAAATTGACGGCGATGTGCAAGGCCGCCGCCGCCGAAGAACAGCCGAGCCCCATGTCGAAGCCTGCGCCCTTCGTGCCCAGCGCCTCCTGCATTTCGATGGCGATCGCCGGATAGGGCCGCTGGTGATGCGAGGCCGAGCAGATCACCAGGTCTATATCCGACGGCTGTAGCCCCGCATGCTCGAGAGCCTTCTTCGCCGAGGCGATGCCGAACTCGGCTTCGAGCGACAGCGCATCGTCGGGCCGAGCCGGAATGCGCGGCGACATGCGGGTCGGGTCGAGAATGCCTTCGCGCTCGATGACATGACGGGTGCGCACGCCCGAAGCGTGGACGATGAAGTCGCTATCCGATTTCGCCAGCGGCGGCTCGTCGGTGCCCAGGCGGCGCGCATTCTCCGCGTCGACCCAGGCATTGAAGCTGGCCACCAGCTCTTCATTGGTGATTGTGGCTTCAGGGATTTCAACGCCGATGCCGCTGATGATGACGCGATGCATGTCCAGTCCGTCCCATCCGCAGGCGTTGCGGGCTTCATGTGGGCGCCGGAACGCTCCGGCGCAACAGTTTTCTCACCGCGGCGGTTTACGCCGGCTTAAACCAAAGGTTTAGGCCGGACTGGTCCTCGTGCAACATGGATAATCAGGCCCGCTTGGCAACGATGAAGATGCGTGGAAAGCGCAAAAGCACCTTGCCGCTAGCCGTTTTCGGATAGGCCTTGGCGATCTTGGCCGTGTAGCTTTCGAGGAACATCGCCCGTTCGTCGGAATCCAGCGGATCGAGGAACGGTTTCAGGCCCGTCGACTTCACCCATTCGACGATCGCCTGCGCGTCGGCAAGCGGGTGGTTGTAGATGGTATGCCAGATATCCAGCCGATCACTGAGCGGCGACAGGAGGTCATAGTAGGACGACACCGGCGGCAACGGCCCGCGTGCCGCGCCCTTGAGCTTTTCGGCAAACGGCAATTCGGCGGCGGTCTCGCGCATCAGGCGGTGGGAGTCCTCGCCCAGATTGTCGGGCATCTGGATGGCAAGCGCGCCGCCTGGCGCGAGGAAACCCATCAGCCGCTGGAAGACTGCGGGATGCTCGGGCAGCCACTGGAACACCGCATTGGCAAAAATCACGTCGACCGGCTCCGCCGGCTGCCATTTGGAGGCATCGGCCAGATCAAAGGTGACCTCGGGCAAGCGAGCCCGCGCCTTCTCGATCATGTCGGGCGAAGTGTCGAAGCCGCTCACCTCAGCATCCGGCCAGCGCTCGACAAGCAGTTCGGTCGAGTTGCCCGGCCCGCAGCCGATGTCGACGACCCGGCGTGGAAAGTCGACGGGCACCTGCGCCACAAGATCCCGCGCGGGCCGCGTGCGCTCGTCTTCGAATTTCAGATATTGGGCGGCGGACCAATCAGCCATTTGAGCTCCTCATGCCGGTTGAGATCGCCGCCCGGAACCCCCCCTACCGCGTCAGCCTCTTGTAGGTCATGCGGTGCGGGTTGACGGCATCCGGCCCGAGGCGGCGGATCTTGTCCTGCTCGTAATCCTCGAAATTGCCCTCGAACCATTCGACATGGCTGTCGCCCTCGAAGGCGAGGATGTGCGTCGCCAGGCGGTCGAGGAACATGCGATCGTGCGAGATGATGACCGCGCAGCCACCGAAATTTTCCAGCGCGTCTTCGAGTGCGGCCAGCGTTTCGGTATCGAGATCGTTGGTCGGTTCGTCGAGCAGCAGCACATTGCCGCCGGTCTTCAACATCTTGGCCAAATGCACGCGGTTGCGCTGGCCGCCGGAGAGGTTGCCGACCTTCTGCTGCTGGTCGCCGCCACGGAAGTTGAACGACGCGCAATAGGCGCGCGTGTTGGCCTCGAACTTGCCGAGCTTGACCACTTCTGCGCCGCCGGAAATCTCTTCCCACACCGTCTTCGACGGATCGAGAGCATCGCGGCTCTGGTCGACATAGCCGAGCTTCACCGTTTCGCCGACGCGCACAGAACCCGCATCCGGCTTTTCCTGGCCGGTGATCATGCGAAACAGTGTCGTCTTGCCGGCGCCGTTCGGGCCGATGACGCCGACGATGCCGCCGGGCGGCAGCTTGAATTCCAGGCCGTCGATGAGCAGCGTGTCACCAAAGCCCTTCGACAGGCCTTCCGCCTCGATCACGACATTGCCGAGCCGCTCGCCGTGCGGGATGACGATCTGCGTATCGCTCGGACGCCGCTTGTCGGCTGCATCCAAAAGGTCCTGGAACGCCTGGATACGCGCCTTGGACTTGGTCTGGCGGGCCTTCGGGCTCGACTGGATCCATTCGCGCTCGCGGCCGATGGCGCGCTGGCGGGCATCGTCCTCGCGGCCTTCCTGCTTGAGCCGCTTGGCCTTGGCTTCGAGGTATTTGGTGTAGTTGCCCTCATAGGGAATGCCGCGGCCGCGATCGAGTTCCAGGATCCAGCCGGTGACGTTGTCGAGGAAGTAGCGATCGTGGGTGATGATCATCACGGCGCCCGGATAGGCACGCAGATGCTTTTCCAGCCATGCCGTGGTTTCGGCGTCGAGATGGTTGGTCGGTTCGTCGAGCAGCAGAAGGTCGGGCTGGCGCAGCAAAAGCTGGCAAAGCGCGACGCGGCGGCGCTCGCCGCCCGAAAGCTTGGTGACTTCCGAATCCTTGGGCGGGCAGCCCAGCGCTTCCATCGCCATCTCGACCTGCTGTTCGAGGTCCCATAGGTTCAGCCGGTCCATCTCGTCCTGGAGCTTGGCCGACTCGTCGGCCGTCTCGTCGGAATAGTTCATCATCAATTCGTTGTAGCGCTCGATGATGGCGGTCTTGGCGGCGACGCCTTCCATGATGTTTTCGAACACGGTCTTGTCCGGATCGAGCGCCGGCTCCTGCGCCAGGTAGCCGACAGTGGCGCCTTCGGCGAGCCACGCTTCGCCGTTCCACTCCTTGTCGAGCCCAGCCATGATCTTGAGGATCGTCGACTTGCCCGAACCGTTGGGGCCGAGGATGCCGATCTTGGCGTCCGGATAGAAGGAGAGATGGACATTCTCGAGCACCTTCTTGGTGCCATAGGCCTTGTTGAGGCCGGCCATGTGATAGATGAACTGGCGTGCCACGCGCGCTTTCCCTGAAAAACCGACTGGATTTGTCGAATTGAATGGAGGTTGGCCGCTATGTAGGCGATGCGGCGGCGAACGGCAATCGCTTTTGCCAGATCAGGCCAATCACACGGACAAGCTTGGACCGCTGCTCGTGCAGTCTGGGCGCCGTTCAGCCGCCCTTACTGGAACCCGATAGCGTCGACGGTGCCGGTCGGGCAGCCTGCCTTGTTG